>NZ_CDWWXA010000026.1:10745-43323 GCF_977971845.1 Frankia sp. CeCAU1
TCTCTATATAGACGGGGTTGTCCCCACCCGCGGCCCCGACCCGACCCGCCTTGGTGCCCTGCTGGCTGACCACGCCCCACTCCGGCACCGAGAACAGCTTGTGATGGATCCGCGCAAAGATGATCACCTGACAGAGACCGCCGGTCTCGTTGCACTGGTTGTCGAAGTCAGCGTAGGTCGGGCTCGGCGGGTACTGGTCGTAGCTGTCGACCCCGATAACGTCGACGTACTGGTCACCCGGGTAGAGATCGAAGGCGCCGACCGACGTGGTCGAGCCGTGGGCGTTGAGGTTCCAGTCGATGCGGACCCGCGGACTGGTAGCCTTGATCGCCGACGAGGCGTTACGGAAGCATTGCACCCACTGCTGCGGGTCCGTGGCCGCCCACGCGAACCACAGCCCGTTGAACTCCCAGCCCAGCCGGACGAACGAGTCGCCCCGCTCCATGCTCACCAGCCAGCGGCCGAACTGCCGCCACTCGGCGTCGTAGCGGCCGGCCGCGCAGTCGGCGAGGTTGCCCTTCTCCGGCCCCTCGTCCGGAAAGAGCGGCTGGCTGATGACCCATGTGCCGGAGAACCCGGCGAAGGTCGAGGCGCCGCGACCGATCCAGGGCTCGACGATCGCCCGCCAGCTGGACCGCTCGGTGTACATGACGACGACGTCGTTGGGCCGGCCACGGAATTCCGCCCAGCGGTTCGCCTGCGCCAACGTGTGCGCGGCGACCCCCGTGGGAAACTCACCGGTCGTGGCGGCCCGCTGCACCCGGGGCACGGTGACCGGCGGCTGGACCCCCGGTGCGGGCGAGGGGCCGGAGCTCGGCGACCGCGCGGGCGGCGACTGCGGCGGGGGCTGCGACTGCGGGGCGGGCGTCGGGCCGCCGGCCACCGTGTCCGTGGGGTGTCCTCCGGAGGACACCAGAACCCAGGCGGTCAGGGCGGTCACGACCGCGATCGAGACCACGACAAGCGGGAGACGCGGGATTCGGCCGGCTCGGCCCCCCGGGCGCGCAGCGATCCAACCGGCGACGCGAGACAGACGACCCGGGCCAGGCTCACCGCCGCCGTCCGCCCGAACACGCCCGTCCGGCACCGGCCCGTCCCAGACCGGCACGTCCCGGGCCAAGACCTCCCGGGCCAAGACGTCCCGGGCCAGAACGTTCGTGTCCGGCGTGTCCAGCCTCTTCCCGGCCGGGGCCTGCCGCCCGTGCCAATGGAACACGGTCGTGGTGGCGCCGTCCGGACGTGCCTGCACCGGGTCCGGCCGGTCCCCGCCGGGGGCTGTGACCGGGCCGCCATCCGCGTCGCGAGGAGCGCCGTCGCGGCGGATGTGGACCAGCTCGGTGGGAGAACCCTCGCTAGGGGAACGGAGGCTCCGCGGCGTCGTGTCGCTTCGGCGACGGCGCAGCGGGAGCAGCCGGGCGTCCGGCCACTCGCCCCGGGACGGGGTCGGCATGCCGGCGCCTCCACCGGCGGGCCGCCGATCGGCCGAACGGGGCGGGTCCGCCTCGGAGTGATACACCGTGCCGTCCTGGTCCGAGGATGGCGATCCGGCCACCGGCCAGCGGCCAGCGGCCGGAGGGTCATCCGACCAGGAGCGCCCGCGCACCCGCATCACCCCAGTCGTACATTTCTATCTATAAAGTCATTTTTACTCATGTAGTGCAAAAGTGCGACCAAGCGCGACACTCTCCCCGATCCAGTGGCTCGCAACGAGGTCCGCCATCACCGTCGACACCTGAGCCGAGGCTCGTTCGGTAATCCGCGAGTGATCGCTGAACAGTAACAACCACCGACGAAGTGCCCCTTCGGCGGCCTCGGCTTATCACGCAGTGCAACGATCAGCCATCCGTAGACCAACCCTCCCACTCCGAGAGAATCGTTCGACACGCGCACCCGACCCACCGAAACCGTCATCCGGCCCCGGAGTCACGGGGTCAGGGGGGTCAGGGGGGTCAGACGCCTGGGAGGCCCACGGGGCTGTGGGGTCTATGCCGCATACGCGGGTTCGTAGGGACACCACCAGCCGGCAGAGGACCATACGGTACCGTTGCCACGGGTCACGCCCGCACGCACGTTCGCGGGCGAGCAGCGACGTCCTCACCCGCGTGGGAACGCGCCGCCCGCGCAGCCGGACCGCCCGGTGGCTGCCCCCACCGGTCACGACCAGCCGGCCCGCGGGACGGCTGCCCCGGATCACCCGGAGCGCGTCGCGGTCCCGCAACGACCAGGCCATTGACGCCCATCCGCCCCGAGTGCGTCCGGACCGGGGCATGAGCACGGGAGACGCAACAGCCTTGAGCATCGAGATCGCCCAGACCAGCGAGATTCCCGACGTGGCGGACATCCCCGTCGTGATCCTGTGCGGCGGGATGGGAACCCGGCTGCGGGAAGCCAGCGAGAAACTACCCAAGCCGCTGGTGGACATCGGCGGCAAGCCGGTGCTGTGGCACATCATGAAGACCTACGAGCACTATGGCTTCCGTAAGTTCGTGCTCTGCCTCGGCTACAAGAGCGATCTGATCAAAAACTACTTCCTCGCCTACCGTGCGCAGGTCGCCGACTTCACCCTCACGCTCTCCGACGACCACACCCCCCAGTTCCACAACACCGTGGGCGACGAGGCGTGGGAGGTGACCTTCGCCGAGACGGGCCTACTCACCGGAACCGGAGCCCGGCTGCGCCGGGTCGCCCAGTACCTGACCGGCCCGCGGTTCATGCTGACCTACGGCGACGGCGTGGGTGCCGTCGATGTCGGCGCGGTGCTCGCCGACCACCTGGCGTCGGGGCGGATCGGGACGGTCACCGGCGTCCGGCCGTCGAGTCGCTACGGCGAGCTGACCACGGACGGCAACGCCGTCACCCTCTTCGCCGAGAAGCCGCCGCAGACCGGCTGGGTGAGCGGGGGATACTTCGTCTTCGAGCGCGAGTTCATCGACAAGTACCTCGACGACGACCCGGCGCTGCTGCTGGAGCGTCACCCGCTGCAGCAGCTGGCCCGGGACAGCGAGCTGACCCTGCACACTCACGACGGGTTCTGGATGGGTATGGACACGTTCCGCGACTGGACCGAGCTGAACCAGCTCTGGGATTCCGGTGCCGCGCCCTGGCGTGTCTGGGCCGGCTGAGGTTCCGGACGGGTCCAGCGATGAGCGATTCCTCCCGCGGCTCCCGCGGCTCCGGCGGTCCCGAGCCGAACGCTTCCCCCCTGAACGCTTCCCCCCCGAACGGTTCCGAGCCCGCCGGCGCCGGCGAGTACGCGGCGACGGCAGGCGCCGACCCGGGTACGTGGCTGCACGACCTGGTCGCCACCCTGCTGCCCGCCATGCGCAGCATCACCGGGGACGGTGTCCGCACGACGCTCGCCACCGTCGCGCGGGCGCTCGGCCCGGAGCCCGCGCTCACGGTGCACGAGGTCCCCAGCGGGACACCGGTCCTGGACTGGACCGTGCCCCGGGAATGGAACGTCACCTCGGCCCGGTTGACCGGCCCGGACGGCAAGACCGTCGTCGACGCCGCTGACAACCCGCTGCACCTGCTGGGGTACAGCACACCGGTCCGCGCCCGGCTGTCCCTCGACGAGCTGCGCCCGCACCTGTTCTCGATGCCGGACCGCCCGGACTGGGTGCCCTACCGGACCTCCTACTACACCGAGAACTGGGGCTTCTGCCTGACCGACCGGCAGCTCGCCGCGCTGCCCGACGGCGAGTACGACGTGGAGATCGACACCACCCTCACCGCGGGGTCGCTGACCTACGGCGAGATCGTGCTGCCCGGGACCACGGACGACGAGTTCCTCATCACGACCCACACCTGCCACCCGGCGATGGCGAACGACAACTGCTCGGGCATCGCCACGGCCACCCTGCTGGCCCGCACCCTGGCCGGGCTGCCCCGCCGGCACACCTTCCGGCTGCTGTTCATCCCCGGCACGATCGGATCGATCACCTGGCTCGCGCGCAACCGCGACACCGTCGGGCGCATTCGGCACGGGCTGGTGCTGACCGGCCTGGGCGACCGGTCGGACCCGACCTACAAGCGCAGCCGGCGGGGTAACGCCGCCGTCGACCGGGCCGCGGCGGCGGCGCTCGCCGAGACCGGGCGGCCGCACCGGGTCGTCGACTTCTCCCCCTACGGCTACGACGAACGGCAGTTCTGCTCCCCTGGCTTCGACCTGCCCGTCGGCCGGTTCGGGCGCGGCCAGCACGGCGACTATCCGCAGTACCACACGTCCGCGGACGACCTCGACTTCGTGACCCCGCAGTCACTGGCCGACTCGTTCGCGATCCTGCTGCGGACGATCGACATCTGCGAGCGCGACCGCATCTGGCGCAACACCACCCCGTACGGGGAGCCGCAGCTCGGCCGGCGGGGCCTGTACCGCGCCATCGGGGCCACCATGAACCGCCAGGCGATCGAGATGGGCCTGCTGTGGGTGCTGAACCTGGCCGACGGCACGCGCAGCCTGCTCGACATCGCCGACCGCGCGGACCTGCCGTTCGACACCGTCGCGGCGGCGGCCGATGCCCTGGCGGGCGTCGATCTACTCAGCGACGTCACCAGCAGCGACGTCACCAGCGCCGCGCCCGCGGGAGCCCGGCGGTGACCGACACCGCTGTCGCCGTCGCCAACGGTGCGGGGAGCACCGGGAACAGCGGCCCGGTCTGGACGATCGTGCTGGCCGGCGGCGGCGGCACGCGTTTCGGCGGGCCGAAACAGTTCTTCGACCTCGGGGGTGAGCCCCTGCTCGCCCATCCGGTCGCGGCTGCGCGGCCCGCCAGTGACGGCATCGTCGTGGTCGTCCCCGCCGCCCTGATCGGCCACTGGTCACCGCCGGACGGAGTGCGGATGGTCGCTGGCGGCGCCACCCGGGCCGAGTCCGTCCGGGCGGGGCTGGCGGCCGTGCCCGCGGACGCCGGGGTCATCGTGGTCACCGACGCCGCCCATCCACTCGCGACTCCCGCCCTGTACCAGCGGGTCATCGACGAGGTCCGCGCCGGCGCCGACGCGGCCGTACCCGGGCTCCCGCTCACCGAGGTCGTCAAGGAGATCCGCTCGACGGTGCTCGGCAGCCCCCCCGACGACACCCCCCGGTTGGTCACCGGGGCCTCGCTGCCGCGGGAGACCCACCGGCTCGTGCAGACCCCGCACGCCTTCCGGGCGGACCTGCTGCGCTCCGTGCACGCGGAGGCCCGCGAGGCCGTCGAGGACTCGGCGATGGTCGCCGCGGCCGGCGGCCTGGTCGTGGTCGTCCCCGGCGAGCCGGCGAACATCCATGTCACCACGCCGGACGAACTCGCCATGGCCCGGCTGCTTCTCACCCATGTTCGTTCCGAGGGGGAACCTGATGAGTTCGGTACTGGTCGAATCCACGTTGTCCGATGACGAGCGGCGGGCGAGGCTCTACGCCGGCGAGCTGTTCGTCTACGCGCCCAGGCCCGCGACGCGGGAGTTCGTCGAGTTCAGCCGCACCCTGATCCGCGAGGCCTTCGGCGATCTCGACCCCGAGACGGCGCAGTACCACATGCCGGTCGAGGACTACGCGGCCCTGCTCGCCGAGCTGAAGCCACGGTTCATCCACCACCCCACCTGCAAGGAACTGTTGCCGGCGATTCTCGCCGAGCACGGCTGCGACCTGTCGAAGACCTACTTCGACGTGCCCCGGCTGCGGACCTCGACGTCGGACGACTACCTCACCTCGGGCATCGCCTACGCCTTCCACCCGCACCGCGACACCTGGTACTCGGCACCGTTCTGCCAGCTCAACTGGTGGATGCCGATCTTCGACATCGTGCCGGAGAACGCCATGGCCTTCCACCCGCGCTACTTCTCCCAGGGCGTGAAGAACGGTTCCCGCGACTACGACTACTACGAGTGGAACGCGAAGAACCGGGCCGACGCCGCGAAGCACATCAAGTCCGACACCCGTAAGCAGCCCAAGCCCGAGGAGGAGGTGGAGATCTTTCCGCAGACCCGGGTGGTCGCCCCCTCCGGCGGAATAATGATCTTCTCGGCGGCCCAGCTGCACTCCTCGGTGCCGAACAACTCCGGCCGCACCCGGTTCAGCATGGACTTCCGCACCGTCCACTTCGACGACGTGGTCAACCACGTCGGAGCGCCGAACGTCGACGCGGAGTGCACCGGCACGACCATGCGGGACTACCTGCGTGGCACCGACCTGAGCCGGATTCCCGAGGACATCTGCCTGACCTACGACACCGCGCCGCCGCGGGAGGACGCGATGCTGGTGTTCTCCCACCAGAACGCATGACGGCGGCCCCGAACGGATCCGGCGCGGGCGACCCGGCGGCGGACGAGGTTCCGCTCGCCGGGCGGGTCGCCGTGGTGACCGGTGCGTCGAGCGGCATCGGCCGGGCCACCGCGCTGCGGCTGGCCTCGGGCGGAGCCACCGTCCTCGCGCTCGGGCGCGACCAGACCCGGCTCGACGCCCTCGGCAAGGAGGCGAGCGGTCCGGGCACCCTGACGCCGGTGCGCCTCGATCTGACCGATGACGCGGCCGTCGTCACGTTCACCGCCGAGGTCACGGACCGCTACAGCCGCGTCGATCATCTGGTGCACAGCGCCGGCGCCTACGGAAGCGCCCGGGTGGACGCCGTGTCGCTGGCCGATCTCGACACCCAGTACCTCGCGAACGTCCGGGCACCATACGCACTCACCCAGCGGCTGCTGCCGGCGCTGCGGGTCGCCGGGGCCGACCGCGGCGCCGACATCGTCATCGTCAACTCCACCCAGGGCATCCGGGCCGGCGCGGGCACCAGCGTGTTCGCCGCCACCCAGCACGCCATGCGGGGGTTCGCCGACAGCCTGCGCCAGGAGATCAACGCCGACGGCATCCGGGTGACCACCATCCATCTCGGCCGTACGGCGACCCCGAGGCAGGAGGCGATCTACGCCCGGGAAGGCCGTGAGTACGCACCCGAGCTGCTCGTCCAAGCGGCCGACGTGGCCGATCTCGTCAATTACCTGATCCGGCTCCCACCCACCGCGGAGATCACCGAGCTACACCTGCGGCCGGCGAAGAAGAGCTACTGACGCGCTCACGCTGCGCAACGACTCGGGGCCCGTGGGCGCGCCAGAGCCCACGGGCCCCGAGGCCCAGAAGTCCGCCGACGGCGCGGTCCCGGACTCGGGACCAAGATCCGAGATCAAGATCCAGGACCAGGACGAACCGGCCTCCGCGGCCGCGGCGGAGCAGGTCAGCGGTGTAGCGTCCGGGTCCCGGGTGGCCGAGGGCATGTGTCCGCCCCGCCCCGCGCCGGAATCCAGATCTGCACGGATACGAACCGACGGCTGTCAAGCCTGACGACCGCTATTATTCATCGCCCGTGCCGGGTTCGAAGAGCCCCCACCAGCTGGCTGCAAGACGTGACGGAGACGCAACCATGAGCTCCGGAAACGGCACGGAGACCACCTTGCGAGACGGCACGAGGGCCCCGGATAGACTGAATCGCCCACGCCGTCCGCCCGTAGCGCCAGCTAGCCGACCAGCCGACGTGCGGATGCCGACGTGCGGATGGGCTTCCATCGCCGGACCCCCGTCGCCGGACGCGGCGCCCGGGAGCCCACTGACCAGGAACGGGGGGGACGGGAACCAGTGGTCACCACCACGCTCACGACCAGGATTCCACGGTCGTGGGTGATCCCGACCCAGGAGGCCGGCAGCGGAAAGTCGGTCAACGACGCCACCTTCCGGATGCTGACGATCCTGCTCTTCTGCGAGATCTTTCTGCAACGGATCGCTTTCCCGGTGGGCGGTTCACAGGTCCAGGTAATCCTGCCGATCACCTATGTCTGCGCGGCCTTGATGCTGCGCCGCGGAGGTCTGACGTACAACTCCAGCCGGGTGACCACCTACCTCGTCGCGATGACGGCGTGTTCGGCCTCGGCACTCGTCTGCTTCCTCCGTGAGAAGGACGACACGTCCTTCACCTCATTGCTGCTGCTGCTGGCGACGTACGTGCCGTTCGTCCTCGGCCTGCGCGGCGCGGACGCCCGCGCTCTCCTGCCCCGACTGCTGGACCGCTTTCTGATCATGATCACGGTACTCGCCGGTCTCGCGCTGTTCCAGTTCGCCATTCAGCTCGTCGGCGTTCCGTACACCGACGTCGTCAAGGACATCGTGCCGTCGCAGTTCCTGATGCATGGGTTCAACACGTCCTACCCCGTGCAGTACGGCTCGTCGTTGTACAAGTCGAACGCCTTCATCTGCCTCGAGGCGTCATTCTGCTCGCAGTTCCTCGGCTTCGGTATCGTGGTCTGCACACTGCGCAACGGCGGCTGGTGGCGCATGATCATGTTTGTGCTGGCCATCCTGAGCACCGTTTCCGGCACAGGTCTGCTCCTGCTGGCCTGCGCAGGCGTCCTGCTGGCCGTTCACAAGGGCGCCCGATTCGCGCTCACCGCCCTGCTCGGAGTGAGCCTCGTGGCACTGATCATCAGCTTCACCCCGGCGTCGAGCATCTTCGCCGCGCGTGCTACGGAGACATCCTCATCGACCTCCAGCGGCAGCCTGCGCTTCGTCCAGCCGTACCAGCGGACCTGGGACGCGCTCGGCAGCGACCCGATGACGGTGGCGTTCGGCTCGGGGCCCGGGTTCGCCGACCGGGACGCGGCCGCGTTCTTCTACCGCACCGGACTGCCGCTGAACTACGCCCTCCTGCCCAAACTGATCCTCGAGTACGGCGTCGTCGGGACCACCGCGTTCATCGGTCTGGTGGTGGCGATGTTCGTACGCGGCTCGCAGTCGTTCGTACTCTCCGGGTCGGTGTTGATCTTCTATAGCGTGCTGTCCGGAGGCCTGCTGGCCCCGGTTGTCACCGGGCTCGGCCTCCTGCTCGTCACCTGGTTCACGGTTACCCCCGAGGAGACCGTCAGGCTCCAGAGGGATCCGGGAGCGTCGTCACCGCGGATCCCACCGGCTCCCGCACCGGGCCGGTCCTTCGCCTCGATCTGACCCAGCGCGCAGCAGGCGCGCGACCGCACGCACCACAGCGCACGGATGGCGCCATCCGCACATACCGCCATCCCTGCCCGTGCTCCTCTCGCCTCTCGCCTCATCTTGGCAGTTCCGGCCATCGCGATGGCCGGAACTGGGACCGGGCGCCGGGACCAGACCCAGGGACCGGAGATACGACAAGAAGCCGCGACAAGAAGCCGGTACAACGAAGGAGCCGGGCGGTCAGATTACGCTGACCGCCCGGCTCGTCATACCGGCGTTGCGACGCCTGGAATCCGGAACCTCGGCGGGGGTTCCGGACCCTCGCGGCTACGGGCTCTCTAACGCTTGCCGGGGCGGGCGTAGCGGTCGGTGGCCTCCGAGTCCACGCCGCCGCCCCGCTTGCTCACCGCGGCCGAGTCCCCCACCGGAGAGTTGGAGGTGATGGTGTCGACCGACGAACGACGCTCCGGGGCCGCCGCGACGGCCCGGCGGATGCCGGTCCGGCCGTCGTGCACGACGCCCACGACTCGCTCGGCGAGCGCCGGCCAGTCCCGCGGCACCTGCTCAAGCTCCTTGAGGCTGGTTTCGGTGGAGGTGATGACCACGACGGCGTCGGCCTGGATGGCGGAGGCCGCGGTCATCGGCAGCTCGGCCAGCGCCGAGGTGACGAGGATAACGAGGTCGACGACCGGCGCCCGGTCGGCGAGGATCGGGGCGAGGCCACCGGGCCGGGCGGCCCGGGCCGGCGACACGCGGTTGTAGAGGATGTGCCCCCGCCCGGTGCCGGACGAGCGTGCCAGGCAGGTCGGCTCGTGCGCCCAGCGAGGCAGCTCCCCGGAGGTCGCCCGGGGCAGTCCCTCAAGAACTCCCCGCACCTCGGACGACGGCGAGGTGTCCAGGATCAGGACGACGCCCTGATCATCGGACCAGGCGGCGGCCACGGAGGCGACGAGATCGGCGGTCAGGTCCCCTCGCGACGCCGGGGTGAACGCGATCACCTTGCTTGTCGGGGACATCACCGCGGACATCGCCGAGACCAGGGTCTCGGCCGCGCTGGCGGTGGTCCGTCCCGGCTCCAGGACGGCGATCAGCGGCACGCCCAGGGTGTCGGATGGGTTGTGCGGGTCGAGGATGGTGGGCCGGCGCTGATACATGACCCAAATCGCCGCGATCGAACCGAGCAACCCGACGATCGCAGCGACCAGCGTGTTACGGAACAGGTTCGGCCCGCTCTGGCCTTCGGCGACGGGTGGCTCGGCTAGTTTGATCGACGCGCTCGCCAGCGCGGAGGCGGTACGGGCGGTGGCGATCTGCGTGTTGAGGTTCGCGATCTGCGTGTTGCGGACGGTGTTGTCGACGCTCCCGGCAATACCGGCTCCCTGGCCCGCAGCGGCCTGCTCCGCCACCAGCCCGTCACGCAGTTTGATCATGGCGCTGATATTCGCCTGGCTGTTGGGGCCATAGGTCGTCAAGAGCTTGCTGTAGGCATCCTCGGCCGACTTGACCAGCGCGTCCGCCGCCTGCTGGCTCGGGCCCGTCCCCTTGATGACGAAGAAGTAGCCCTCGTCGGACGGCGAGGTACTGAGCCGGGCGGCGACGTCCAGCTCGGGCAGCTTGAGTTCCTTCGCGATCTCCGCGACGGCCGCCGAGGACTGGGCGAACTGCGCCTGGGTCTGCACGAAGCGGGTCGCGTCGACCGAGTTGGCGCCGAGTGTACCCGAGTCCGTCGAGAGGAAGACCCGGGCACTCGACCGGTAGGTCGCCGTCTGCGTCTTGGAGTAGGCGGCCGCCAGAGCCGCGAAGACGACCACGACGATGGCGACAACCAGCAGCCGTGGCTGGAGGATACGAAGCAGGGACGGGGCGGAGGGAGCCCGGCTGGTCTCGTTGCCCGCCTGCACGTTGCGACTCATGACGCACCCGCCACGGACTCAGAACGAGCGGACCGGGCCCGTACCCGGATCGGAGTGCCGGTGAGACGACGCAACGACTCCTCCAGCGGGACATGAAGCGAACTCAATGTGGCCCCCCACAGGAGCATCCGGCCCGTTTGCCGGACCACGGTCTAGATCTGACGGAACCGATTTGTGAGCATAGCCGATAGCGGATAGTAAACGGTCTATAGCTATGCCTGACGCCGCGCGGATGCTCAGGTGCCCCGCCTACCACGCCGCGATCCGGTTCCGCGACCAGGCCGGCGAGGGCCATGCTCCGGAGCGACATCCATACCCTCGACATCATCCACGGGATCCATTCGGTGGTCAGATTCGCCAGCGTTCGACCGTCTCGACCGACGTGCGTCGCTCATCCCGGCCCGGCGCGGGCGCGGCAGCTCTCGTCCTCCCGGCCCCGCCGGGGCGGGGTCAGGCCCGGAGCCGCCCCGCGCCGCCCGCAGCGCGGCCTGCTCCGCGTCGTGCTCCCGAGCGAGTCGACGGAGCAGCACAAACCACACCGGCGCAATGGACCAGAAAGCAATGTTATAGCCGACGACCGCACCCCGCGCCCCCCCGACAAGCAACCCAATGATAGGAAAACCAAACAACATCGGCGCAAAGACCGCATTGACCCGAAATGTGATCTTGGCTTTTCCGAGCGCGTAGACCATGCAGGCCGGTCCGACCGGGACCGACGCGGCCAGATAGTGCAGAATCGACAGCCCCAGGATGTTCCTGACGCCGTCCCACGAGTCGCCCAACAACGCCTGGCCGTAACGTTCCGGAAGGAGGTAGAAGATCAGGCTCCACGCCGTGCCGATGGCGAGGACGAGGGCCGAGAGAGCGTAGGCGGCGCGCTCCCGGGCGTGGCGGGTCATGGAGGTCCGCTTGGAGAACTCCGGCAACGCGAAGCTCACGACCCCCACCCCGACCACCGTGGTCGGGCCGAGCAGCGTGCGCGCACCTTGCAGGGCGCCCACCGTCGCCAGCGAACCCACCGCTCCGATCACCAGCAGCGAGGTCTGCATCGCGCCCTGGACGGTGATGAACTCCGCCGCCAGGTAGGCGGAGTTCGACTTGTTCCTGCGGAGCCATCGAAGGGTCTCGCCGGGCGACGGCCAGAAGCCGGCCTGGGCTATCCCCAGCAGGGCCGCGACGAGAGCCGAGGCCCCCCAGGCGAGCAGCAGCGGCGGGGATGCGGTCACACCGCGGTGGATGAGCAGGAAGATCCCGAAAATCTGGACGACCGCCCAGACGGTGTCGTTGACGAAGGCGCCGAAGGGCTTCCCCATCGCGAAGAAGACATAGCGCCACGCATCCTGCAGCAGCAGGCCGGGCAGCACAAGGCCCATCGCCGACAACGACGACCCGACCGGGCCGCCGAGGAGCAGACCCGGGCCGACGAACGCGATTCCCACGGCCACACCGAAGACGAACGACGAGCCGGTGGTGGCGGTGGCCGCCGCCCGGAAGTCGCTCCGAGTGGCACCCGAGTAGAACATGCTCAGCGGCATGCAGCTTCCGGCGCGGACCAGGCCGATGACGATGGAGAACAACGTGTACGCAATACCGAACGCGCCGTACTCGACGTCGCTGACCTGATGGGCGATCAGGAACGAGACCGCGGCGTTCGTCGCACTGGAGACGGCCTGGTCCGCCAGCGTCCAGATCGCCTTCGACCTGGCTCCGCCACGGCCGCCGGAACCCTCGCGGCCCGGACCCTCGCGGCCCGGACCCTCGCGGCCCGGACCCTCGCGGCCCGGACCCTCGTCGCCGGTCAGATCGTCCACCAGGCCGTCGGCCCCGTTACCGGGCCCCGGCCCGAAGGACGCGGCCGCGGCGGCCCGCTCGCCGCCGCCCGTCGCGGCGGGCCTTCGTCGACCGCGGGACCGCGCGGTGCCCGCCCCGGGAAATCGGCCGCCACGCCCGGCGGGGGGCGGCCGCGGAAAGATCTGTGTGCTCTCCGGATCGGTCTCGTCGGTTCGACGCGCCCGCCGGTCCGAGCGGCGATGCCGGGGAGTCTGCCCCTCGACCCGCCGGAGGAGCTCGGTCTTCTCCGCCCGCAGCCGGCGTTGCAGCGCGCTCAGGTCCATCGTGGCGGTGACGACGTCGGGCGGCTGGATCGCGGGCCCGGACGGCCCGGGCACCGGCCCCGCGGGGCGGACCGGGTCGACTGGCGGTCTTCCCCCGGCCTCGCCCGACGGTTCTCCCGCCTTCCCGTCTCCCGCCTTCCCGGCCGTTGGCACCCGGCTCACGGAGATCTCGCCCGGGGAAGCGGTGGGCCGTTGCTCCGACGGATCGCCGTGGGGCCGCACCAGGCCGGTCCACACGGTGCCCGGGGGCGGGCGGCGGATCAACGGCAGTCCAGAGACCTTGATGGTCTGCTCGCCCGCCCCGGATTCCGGCCGCGGCGCCGGCGCCGGAGCGGGCTGCGGGCGGATCGGCCCCGTGGACACCTCGAAAACCTCGCCGGGTCGGCGGCCGCCACGGCGTTCGAACCCTTCGCCGAGACGTTCGGTCCGCTCTCCGGGACGCTGCCCGGTCGCCCGCGCGGGACGCTGGGATCGTGGCACGTACCGGGTCTCGTCAGGGGAACCCTCTGGTGGGGAGTCGTCCTCCCCACCCGAGGCTCTCAGGTCCACGTCGATGTCCGTCATACCCGCTCTCTCGACCAGCCCGACCGGCTCAGCCGGCCCAGCGAGCAGGGTCCGCACAACCACGGACGGAAATAACGACGGCCTGAGACCACGATGGGTTGCCTACAGCACTACGGGCCGGGGAACCGGCACGATGAAGGAGCCACCGCGCGCGGCGTACTCGGTCTGCTGGGCGATGATCTCCTTCTTCACGTTCCACGCCAGCAGCAGCAGGTAGTCGGGCTGCCGCTCCAGCAGGACGGCAGGATCGAGGATCGGCAACCGGGCGCCGGGCAGGTACCGGCCCTGCTTGTGGATGTTGCGGTCGACGACGAAATCGAGCAGGTCGGTACCGATGCCGCTGGAGTTCAGCAGGGTCGCTCCCTTGGCCGCCGCGCCGTAGGCGGCGATGGTCCTACCGTCGGCGCGCAGCGAGCGCAGCAACGCCACCAGCTCGTCCTGCACGGCGCGGACGTCGTCGCCGAAGCTGGCGTACCGGTCGAACGTGTCGAGCCCGGCAGCCCGCTCGGCGTCGAGCACCGCCGCCACCGACTCGGCCGGGTCCGCGGTGGCGGTGTGCTGCATGCTCCACCGCAGGGTGCCGCCGTGCAGCTCGGGGAACTCCTGGACGCCGACGAGCGCGAGGCCGTGCCGGCGCATCAGGGCGTCGACCGCGATCGTGGAGAAGTAGCAGAAGTGCTCGTGGTAGACCGTGTCGAACTCGGTGTGGGCCAGCAACGCGCCGACCCCGGGGTTCTCGACGTCGACGAGGCCGCCGTCGGCGAGCAGGATCGAGAAGCCCTCGACGAAGCTGTTGAGGTCCGGGACGTGGGCCATCACGTTGTTCGCTATGATCACATCGGCCTTGCGACCCTCCGCGACGAGCTGGCGGGCGAGCTCCGCGCCGAAGAACTCCTCGCGGGTCGGCACGCCCGCCTCCCGGGCGGCCGCGGCCGGGCCCGGGGTCGGCTCGATCCCGAGGACCGGGATGCCCCGCTCGACGAACGCCTTCAGCAGGTAGCCGTCGTTGCTGGCGACCTCGACCACCAGGCTGTCCGGCCCGAGGTTGCGGCTCGCGATCAGGTCGATCACGTGCTTCTCCGCGTGGCGGACGAGCATGTCGGAGAACGAGGAGAAGTAGGGATAGTCCTCGTCGAAGATCTCGGACGCCGGCAGCTCGTGGGTGAGCTGGACGAGTGCGCAGGCCTCGCAGAAGCCGACCTCAAGCGGGAACGACGGATCGGTCGCGTCGAGGGCGTCGGCGCGCACCAGGCGGTTGGCGATGGGGGTGGACCCCAGGGAGAGGAACAGGCGCGGGGCCGGTCCGCCGCAGGACCGGCAGGCGATTACCGCCGTGGCGATGCCGCCGGGAGCATCCTGCTTCTGGGTCGCCTGCTTCTGGGTCGCGTCGGCCTCGGCGGTGCCACTACCGCGCTGGGCCGGGGTTGCGGATGACATGCGTTCCCCTAGGTGAGGTGTCGACATCGATCTTCACGATCTGGTGGACGGGAATGGCTGTGCCAGTCGGCCGCGAGGCCGAACGAGAGGCCGAACGACATGATGACCGCACATCCGACCAGAAGGATGTGACGGTCCCGCGAACGACATGATCTTCGTGAAGCCGGGACGGGCCCGCCACGCCGCCGGGCGATCGCCGGCGAAGGCAGGAAGGAGAGCGCAGGCCCCGGGCATGCGGGCACCGGTCATCGGCCGGACACCCGCCACCCACCGCCGCAGCGGCGACCGCCGGACGAGCGCTCGTTTCCGTCGGCGAGATGCCACCGCCGGCACCCCTGACGGCAGCCCGATGATTTTCCGGCGAAGATCGGCGGTCATGGGTTCTGCGCACGCCGGGTCATGCTAGCCGGTGGGCACCACCCCCCACGTGACCCACAGTCGCCGAGAGGAAGCCGTGGCACCACCCCCCGACGCCGCCGAGCCGGCCCCGCCAGCCGTCCCGCCCGGCGGGTATCCGCGGCGTTGCAGGCGCTGTCGGCCGTCGGTCGACCGACTGTCGACCGACGGCCTCGTTCAGCCGGTCGGGGGAAAACCCGGTAATCTAACCCTCACGTCCGCGCCTGGTTGTCCAGCTGGCAAGACGTGGGATGCCTTCCAGCACCTGCCCCCGTTCGTGGGCAACACCCCACACCCCGCTCACTTTTCCCTGCCAGCATTGATTTTCACTGGTGGAGCGGGGGCCCGGCGGTCGACCGAACCGGGGACGACGGATTCAGGCCGTCGCGCCAACCCCGCCGGATGCGTGAGCTACATCACGTTGGATGCCGGGAGGGCCGGGTGGCGCGGCGTCGCCGGCCGGGCCTCCGGCCGGACCATCGCCGGCCAGCAGCGGCCAGGCACGGTCCTTGTCGGAGATCACCGAGACGGGCAGCGGCCAGACGATACCCAGCCGCGGGTCGTCGAAGCGCAGCCCACGGTCGTGTCCCGGCGTGAACGGGACGTTCATCTGATAGGTCGCCTCGGTGGACTCGACGAGCGTCTGGTACCCGTGCGCCAGGCCCGCGTCGATGAACAGCGCCCGATGGTTGTCGGCCGAGAGCTTCACCGCCACGTGCCGCAGGTAGGTCGGCGAGTCCGGGCGGGGATCGACGACGACGTCGAGCAGGGCGCCGCGGGTGCAGCGCACCAGCTTGGTCTCCCGCACCGGCTCCCCCGCCCAGTGCATCCCGCGGACGGTGCCCGCGGAGGCGTTGTAGGCCACGCTGCACTGGGCGACGTCGACCGTGAGCCCCGCGGCGGCGAACTCGTCGGCACAGAACGTGCGCGCGAACATGCCGCGGGCATCGGAGAACGGCTCGACATCGACGATCATCACCCCGGCGATCGGCGTCGGCGTAATGATCACGAGTGGGCCCAGAACAGGTCGGCGTCGAGCTGGCTGGTGCGGATCAGGTACTGAAGCTGCTTGAGCCGGGTGTGCCCGCGGCCGGTGAACGTCTCGTTGTCGAGCTGGATACGGGTGAAGACGTCGTGCAGCTGCTGGGCGCCCCTGAGCGCGTTCCAGTCGCAGGAGAAGCCGGGCAGGGTGGAGGCGATCTTGTCGAACGACACCCGGTAGCTGCGATTGTCACCGCCGTTGTCACCGAAGCTCAGCGTGCAGCCGGTGAACACCGTGGCGACCGCGTCCGCGATCTCCTTCACCTGGTAGTTCTGCTCGCTGTCGCCGACGTTGAAGATCTGGTTGTGCACGATGTCGCGCGGTGCGGTCAGCACCAGGCGGATCGCCTTCGCGATATCGAGCCCGTGGACCAGCGGACGCCACGGGGTGCCGTCCGAGGTCATCGCGATCTCGCCGGTAGTCCAGGCCACCCCGGCCAGGTTGTTGAGCACGATGTCGAAACGCTGCCGCGGGGAGGCGCCGTAGGCGGTGGCGTTGCGCAGGAAGGTCGGCGAGAAGGTGTCGTCCGCCAGCGGGGCGACGTCACGCTCCACGTAGACCTTGCACTCGGCGTAGGGGGTCTGCGGGTTCACCGGCGAGGCCTCGGTGACGTCCGCACCGGTCGCGACGCCGTAGACGCTGCAGGAGGACATGTAGACGAACCGTTCGACGCCGGCCTGCTTGGCCAGCTTCGCCAGCCGGACCGAGCCGACGTGGTTCACCTTGTACGTCACGTCCGGGGCGAGCGCGCCGAGCGGGTCGTTGGACAGCTCCGCCATGTGCACGACGGCGTCGACCCCCGCGAAGTCCTCGACCGTGAGATGGCGAAGGTCCTTGTCAAGGGTCAACGGGGTCCGGTCGACGCCGCGGTACAGCCAGCCGTACTTGTAGTAGCCGGTGTCCACGCCGATGACCTCATGGCCATCACGCAGCAGCTCGGGCGCGAGCAGGCACCCCAGATACCCCTCCGTGCCCGTCACGAGCACCTTCATCCGCGAGTCCTCCCCATCTCGGCAACGGCACAGGTCGGGTCCAATCGGACACCAGTGTTCCGGCCTCAAACCGTACCGAGTCGATCCCACGAGCCGGTCGCCGACATCCCGCAGTGGCGCGTAGGCAGTCTCAGCGCGCCGGCGGGCGCGTCACCCGGACGGTCTCAACGCCCCGGTGGGCGCATCACCCGCGCGGGAGCGGCGAAGACGGTCGAGCCCGCCGGCACGTCCGTCATCACGATCGAGCCCGGACCGATCCTGGCGTCGTCGCCGATGCTGATCGCCCCGATGAGGTTGACCCCGGGGGCGAGCTCGACCCGCTTGCCGACCTTCGGCACGTCCCGCGGGCCCGCCGTACCGCTCGCGTAGCCGATGGTCAGGTTGTGCCGCAGGGTGCAGTCGTCCCCGATCACGCAGTGCGGCGGGATGAGGATCGTCTGGTGATGGCCGATGTGGACCCGGCGGCCGATCCGCGCCTGCTCGTCGAGCTCGGCCCCGTACAGGTTACGGATGATCAATTTGTTGACCACCTTGTAGAAGACGGTCACGATCCCGCGGACGGGCTGGCTGCGGGTGCGCCGCCACTGCCCGATGCGATAGACGGCGAGCACGTGCAGCCCCGGGTGGGCGAACGATTTGTAGTGCCGGCGCCAGTCCTCCCGCAGGATCTCCCACAACCCGAGGTCGGAGGCATCCCGGGTGTCCTGGTCGCCGTCCGTCCCGGCTACCCGGGGGGACGGGGCGGCTGCAGGCTGATCGGCTCGGACGGCGCCGCTCCCTGCGGCGCCGCTCCCTGCGGCGCCGCTCCCTGCGGAGTCGCCGGACCCGCCGGACCCGAGAGGGGCACCGGGGCCGGGGCCGTTGACACGCTCGATCTCAGTGGACACCACTCAGCTCCTCGATGTGCTCACGCAGGTCACCGACGGTGGCGAAACTCGCGAGCCGTTCATCGGCGATCTGGATCGAGAACTCGCGTTCGACCGCGTAGATGAGGTTGATATGCGCGAGCGAGTCCCACCCCGGTACATCGGCGGCGGTCATTCCGTCGCTGATGACGAGGTCGTCGTCACTGAAGATCTCCCGGAAGATCTGTTGTAGTCGCTCCTGCACCATCAGCGAGGCACCTCTTCCATCTTGCGGTCCTGTGGCCGCGGCTGGGGGAACACCTGGGGAGACAGCCCGGCCACGACGCCGGACGGCTCGGCCACGACGACCCGGATGAGCCCAGGCGGCAGGTACGGCGACCGCGCATCACGGCTCCAGTACGTCGTCTCCGCCGCCGGGGTCGTGGCCGGCGCCGGGTCGACCCGCTCGAAACCGAGCCGTTCGTAGAGGCCGGCCACCAGAACGTTCTTCGCCGACGGCCGGTAGTGCCCGGTCACGCGGGCGAGGCCGCGGCGGCGGGCCTCGGCGAGAACAAGCGCGGCCACCTCGTCCTCGAGGGTCCGGCCGATCACCCGGCAGCTCATCAGCCAGGTGTCGATGTCCAGCGCGTCCGCCGACTCCACCGCGATGACCACGGCGACCAGCCCGTGGTCGGCGAACCGGTCGGCGAGCCGGACGCAGAACACCGCCGTGCCGGGATCGGCAGCCAGCCGCTCGATCTCGGCGGCGCCCCGGCGGCGACCGGTCAGGTTGAACTGGTTGGTCTTGCCGACCAACTGGGCGACCCGCGGCAGGGTCATGCCGTCGAGCGGGACCACGGTAGCGGTCATGTCCAGCCCGCGGTGGAAGTCCTCCAGCGAGGTCGCCGCCGCGGCGGCGGCAGCCGTCTCGGCCCGGGCCCGGTACGTGGCGGTGCGCGCGGCGTCCTCGGCCGTGAGGGCGGTGGCCTCGAAGAAGGGATAGTCCGCCAGCGCCCGGACGTAGCCGTGCGGATCGGCGGGCAGCGCCACGACGTCCACCCCGGGAACGAGTTGGCGGACGACCTCGCGCTCGGCCGGGTTGTCGTCAACGAAGACCAGCGCGTCGAGGCCGAGGCCGAGCGCGGCGGCGATCCGGCGGATCTGCGTCGGCTTGTCGTCCCAGCAGGCGCTGAACACCGCGATGTCATCGAGGCCGAGCCGCATCCCCGGATGACGCTCGAACGCCTCCCGGGCGTCGGCGTCGTTGTTCTTGGAACAGACGGCAAGCACGACCCCGCGGGCCTTCAACTCGGCGACGTATGTCTGGAACGCGGCGAACGCCTCCCCGACAGCGTCATCGCCGAGCGCGATGCCGGCCAGGCCCTCCTCCCCGAGCACACCGCCCCACAGAGTGTTGTCGAGGTCGAGGACCAGGCACTTCCGGCTCGTTCCCAGCTGGGCCCCAAGCACCGCGGCGGTGTGCCGGGCCAGCAGCGGCACCTGCGCGAGCGACACCGCCTGCTTGGACCGGTGCCAGTACCGCGCGTCGAACCAGGCACGCTTGCCCACGTCGGCGGCGAGCCGCTCGCAGTCGACGAAGGCGACCCCGTCGCCCCGCTCGCCGGACACCCGACCGAGTTCGGCGTTGACCCGCGCGAGCATCGTCGGCCGGGAGCCGGGAACCCGCAACGCCAGATGGCCGAGCGCGACCTCGCCGGGGATGGCGAAGGTGTGCTGGACGATCCGGGCCCCGCATCGATTTATGATCGTGTCCCACAGCGACGTCCAACGCCCGACCTCGGTGGCCACCGCGGCGGCCGGGTCGTCGGCGACCGCCGGCAGGGCGGTCTCCCCGGCGTGCACCGCGAGCACGACGATGTCGGGCCGGAACCGGTAGAGCTCACTCGCGGGGTCCAGGACCTCCTGGCGGTACTGCCCGTAGCCGCATTCGTAGACCTCGACGGCGACCCCGGCTCGCGCCGCGGCCAGCGGCAACAGCGCGGCGAACTGCGACGTCGTGTAACTGCCGAGCACGGCCACCCGCGCGGACCTCGGCAGCGGCGCGACCCGCGGCAGGACGCGGCGCAGCACGCCGGCAGCGGCCGACCAGGCACCGAGGTCGCTGCCGGCGTCGGTGAGCGCCAGGGCCCACCGCACGGCCCCGGCGTCGTCGCCGACCCGCTCGTGCGCGACGGCGAGATCACGGCACAGCGCCGCGGTCGGGATCTCACTCGTGGCGGCACGCGCGGTCAACTCGGCGATCCGCGGATGTTCCGGCGGTGACGCGACGCCCTCGCCGACGTCCGTGCCGACGTCCCTTCTGTCGGTCCTTCTGTCGGTCATTGCTGCGGCCCCTCTCGGTGCGACTCTTCGCGGCGCCCATACGCGGTTCCTCGGCACTCTACCGTCACGTAAGTGTTGGTAGGCGACGGAGCGACCATCAGGCCAGGGCGGCAACCAGGGACGCGAGGAGCGTGCCGCGGTCCGGTGGAGGTTGCGCGTCGACCGGGACCTGGACCGGGCCCGGGGAGGCGGTCACCCGGCAGAGCCACGCCCCACCGGACATCGGTCGTCTCCTGCGCCGTCGAAGGCACTGAAGCCGGGAAAACCACCTCGGGCCATCCGGACGAGCTATCTGCTTTGTAACAGTGGTCTGCATAGACCATGCAATGTGGAAAACTTCCTCAGACAGGGCGCGTAACCGGACACGATCAGCCACGCCCGCCGAGCGGCAGCCCCGGAGGCAGGACCCCCTCATGCACCACCGCGCCATGCCCGGCCTGCTGGTCGGCCTCGCGCTGCTGGTCGGCCTCGTGATGACGACCGCTCCGGCCGGCGCCGCCGTCCCGCCGCATGCGGCCGGGCCCGGCCCGGCTCCGATCGCGCCCGCCCGAGGCTCGCAGTGGTACCACGCTGTCCTGGGACTCGCCCAGGCGCACCGGATCAGCCAGGGCGCGGGCACGGTGGTGGCCGTCATCGACGGCGGGGTCGACGCCAGCCAACCCAAGTTGTGGGGTCAGCTGCTTCCCGGTACCGGCATCGGCCCCGGGGCGGCGCGGGACGGTTGGCGCGACGATGATCCGAACGGCCACGGCACCGCCATGGCGGGCATCATCGCCGGTCGCAACGACAACGGCCGGCCCGAGGTCCGCGGCATCGCCCCGGCCGCCAAGATCCTGCCCGTCTCGACCGGCGCCGAGGCGAACTCGGAGGAGGTCGCGATCGGCATCCGCCGGGCGGTCGACCTGGGCGCCGACGTCATCAACCTCTCCCTGGGCTCGGCGGGGACGGCGACCCCGGACGAGGAGAAAGCGGTCGGCTACGCCCTCGCGCACGACGTGGTGGTGGTCGCCTCGGCGGGGAACGTCGAGTCCGGCGACACCGCGATCAACTCCCCCGCCAGTATCCCGGGGGTGGTCGCGGTGACCGGATCGACGGCCGCTGGTGGTTTCTGGCGGGAATCGGCCCACGGGCCGCGGGCCGTCATCGCCGCGCCGGCCCCCGGTATCCGGGCCCCCGTCCCGACCCGGGTCTCCCCGGACGGCCTGGACACCGGGGGCGGCACCTCGAACTCCGCGGCGATCGTCGCGGGCGTTGTCGCCCTCATCCGGGCCGCCCAGCCGGACCTGGACGCACCCAACGTCATCGAGCGGCTCGTCTACACCGCGCGGGATGCGGGCTCTCCTGGCCGCGACGATGAGTTCGGCTTTGGCATCGTCGACCCCGTCGCGGCGCTGACCCGGGCCGTGCCGGTGGTCAGGAGCAATCCGCTGCTGTCGGCACCGACACGCTGGGGGGTGGGGGGGCCCGCGCCGGCCGCCGGCCGCATCATGCCCGGCGGCCAGGCCCGGGGATCCGCCGGCGACGCGACGACCCACGGGGCCGGCGCCACACTCACGAACACCGGTCCGATCGGCGCAGCCGGCCCAGGATCATCGAAACCCTCGCCACTGGTCTGGACCGCCGGGCTCGGGATTGCGGCCTCGCTGGGCGTCCTGCTCGGGATCGTGACACATCTGCTGTACGCCTGGCAGCGCGCGACGCGGGCGGGACCGGGCCGCACGGGCAGCCGCGTCCGCCCGAGCTCCCCTACCGGGTGATCTCGCCGTGACACGGTGGACCGGCGCGCCACTTCTACCATGGTCCCATGACACATGCGCTCCTGGACGAGCTGTCCTGGCGTGGACTCCTCCACGACAGCACCGATCCCGCCGAACTGCGGGAGCACCTCGACAGCGGACGGCGGCGCTGCTACATCGGCTTCGACCCGACGGCCCCCTCGCTGACGATCGGCAACCTGCTGCCGATGACCCTGCTGATCCGGGCCGCACGGGCGGGGATCGGCGCGGTCACCCTGTTCGGCGGTGGCACAGGTCTGATCGGCGACCCGTCGGGCAAGTCGGTGGAACGCAGCCTGCTCACCGCCCAGGAGGTACGGACGAACATGCTCGGACAACAGGAGATCATGGAGTCCGTCTTCGCCCGGGCCTTGGACTCCGGCCAGCTCCCGCAGTTCGTCGACAACGCCGACTGGCTCGACGGACTCGGAATGATCGAATTTTTGCGGGACGTCGGCAGGCACTTCCCCGTCACCGAGATGGTCCGCCGTGACTCGGTGCGCCGGCGGCTGGACGATCCCGACGTCGGCCTGACCTACACCGAGTTCAGCTACTCCCTGCTCCAGGCGTACGACTTCCGCCGCCTGTGCGAGGACCACGGGGTCACCCTCCAGATGGGCGCCTCCGACCAGTGGGGCAACATCGTCGCCGGGATCGACTACGTGCGACGGGTGCTGCGCACCCAGGTACACGGGCTGACCTGCCCGCTGCTGCTGCGTTCGGACGGCACGAAGTTCGGCAAGTCGGAGAAGGGTGCGGTCTGGCTCTCGGCCGACCGCACCTCGCCATACACCCTGTACCAGTTCGTGATCAATCTGTCCGACGACGAGGCACACCGGTTCGCCCTGTTCTTCTCGCTCATCGACCGTGAGCCGCTGGAGCGGCTGTTCGCCGAGCACGCCGAGGCTCCGGGTAAGCGGGCGTTGCAGCGTCGCCTGGCGCGGGAGATCACCGCACTGGTGCACGGTCAGGCCGCGGTCGACGCGGCCGAGGCGGCGTCGGCGGCGTTGTTCAGCGGGGACGTGAAGGCGATCGGCGCGGATCTGCTCTCCGACGTCTTCGCCGACGTACCCACGGTCGAGGAGCCGGCCGCCCGGCTCGAGGATGACGGCTGGCCGGTTGTCGATCTGCTGATCGCCACCGGCCTCGCCAGCAGCAAGCGGGATGCGCGCGAGCACCTGGGCAACCATGCGGTCCTGGTGAACGGGGAACGGGTCGGCGTGGAAGCCACCGTCGGGACCAAGGATCTGCTGCACGGCTCGGTCATCCTGGTCCGCCGCGGTCGCCGGGAATGGCGGGTAGCCCGCTTCACCTGAGCCCGGGACCAGCGAGCCCGGGACCAGCGAGCCCGGGACCACCGAGTTCACTGTTCACTTCCCCGCCTGGCCAGAGGGACGAATCGAACAAACAGCCCACTGAACAGGCAGGGAACGAACGAGGAACGGGCGCGGCTACTGGGCCGGCGGTCCGACCAGCAGGCCCTTGATATATGCGGCGTGCTCGTCGGCCACTGCCTTCCTGCCCCGGGCCCGAGAGAGCACCGTACGCCCGGCGTAGCCGGCGACGAGCATCGAGCGCATCACGTTCACCCGAGCCGGCGCATTGTGCTTACGCAGATAACGCACCATGGACGCACCGCGCATCTGCAGCATCCATGTCTTACCGGCCCCGGAACCTCCCGCCCCGTGGGGTACCAGCAGATCGGTGCGCAGCTTCTGCCGCAGCCCCGCCTCACGGATCGCCCGGCCGAGCGCCATGTCCTCGTTGTAGACGTAGAACGTCTCATCAAAGGCGCCCAGTTCGAGGAAGGTGGACCGGCGGACGGCCATGCAGGCGCCGGTCAGCCACTCGGGGTTCATCGGGCGGCCCGGTGTCGGCCGGGCGAACAGCGCCGAGCTCGGCGCCACCTTGTGCGCTCCCAGCACGTGCAGCAGCACCCGGCGAGGCGTCGGCTCCCAGCCGCCGTTACCGAGCTCGGGCTTGTCGTCGTGCCCCTTCATGGTGGCCGCGCTGGTCACCAGTTCGGGATCGGCGATGAGGTCGTCGACCAGCGTGTCGATGACCTCCACGGTGGGCCGGCTGTCCGGGTTGCCGAGCACCACGTACTCGTAGCGCGACGAACGGATGCCCATGTTGGCGGCCTTCGCGAATCCCTTGCCGCCACCGGAGTCGAGGTAACGGCTGTTGGGCCGGTCCGCGATCAGCTCGTCAACGCGGTCGACGCCCTCCGCGTTATCGATGATCACAACCGGCATGTCCAACGGAAGGGTCGCGAAGAGCTGCTCGAGCTGGCCACGGCTGTGAAAACTGACCAGTACCAGCTCGTACTGCCACCTGGACCGGTTGGGCTTCTCGACGGACATGGCGGCACGCTCCTCACTGCGTGTGCTGACGCGCACTCAGGTGGATATCCACGCCTCGTGCGGTGTTGCGGTGTTGCGGTGTTGCGCCACACGGTATTCCCGCCCCATGGCGGGTGGTATTTCGATAGGCGTAGCCGGTGACGGACCGCGGTGGGTTCTCCGGTCGAGGCCGGTCCCGGCCGGCGTCAGCGGCGTCAGTTGCCGGAGTAGGTGAGTTGCCGGAGTAGGTCGGTTGCCGGAGTAGGTCAGTTGCCGGCCGGGGCCAGCTCGGTCGGCGGGCCAGGCGGCGTCGTCTGCCCCGGTGGCAGGACCGACCCCGGGGGCGCCGGTGACGTCGCGGAGGCCACGGCGGGCCGCTCCGGCTTGGGCCAGACGGCGGGCCGGTCCCGGGCCACAAAACGCCGCACCCCGCCGAGCGCGACGGCCTGCAGGAAGAAGACCTGCGCGACCAGGCGGGTCGGGCCGGGCGGCGTGCGCCCGGTCAGCAGCGCCGCGGTACTCACAGCGCCGACGGCGTTGCCGGCCAGGAACAGCCGGGCGATCCAGCTCCGGCGGGCGGCCGGGAGGGCGAGCCCCACCAGGACAACCTGCGCCAACGGGCCGAATGACGAGCGGACCAGCCGGTGGCCCCACAGTTGCGGGGTGACCGGCAGCGCGCCGGGCACCAGCGCCGCCCGGCGCCGCCAGAGCATGTCGAGGTTGCCAGCGACGATCCGGGTCCGCCGCTCCCACTCCGCCGAGTAGTCCGGGCTCGACGACTCGATCGAGTACGCCTCGGGTTCGTAGACGACCCGCAGCCCCCCTTCGAGGATGTCGAGAGCCAGCCAGGCATCGTCGACGGCCACGTCCGCGGGCAGGGGCCGAAACGCCTGGCGGCGGAAGGCCAGCATCTCGCCGACCACGCCGATGGTCGCGCCGGTCGCCGACTCGCAGCGCTTCAGCCAGGACTCGAACTTCCAGTAGAAGCCCTGGGCTCCGTCGGGATCGTCAACCTGCTTCTCCCCCGCCACCGCGCCGACCGTCTCGTCGGTGAAATGACGGGCGGCTGCCCGCAGGGCACCGGGCGCGAGCACAGCGTTCGCATCGGTGAGCACCACGAGCTCGTGGGTGGCGGCGGCGACTCCCCGGTTGACCGCCCGCGCCTTGCCGAGGCGTTCCCCGGACGACAGCACCCGCACGCCGGGCCGGCGCGAGGCCTCGGCCGTCTCCGGATCGTCGGCCACGACGATGATCTCCATCGGCCCGGGATAGTCCGTGCGGGTGAGTTCATCCAGTTTCGCCCCGATCACCGCCGACTCCCGATAGGCGGAGACGACCACGCTCAGTCCCGGCCAGATCTCAGGGTCCGGCGGTGCCGTCGACTCCAGACCACGGCTGCGCAATCCGATATAGATCGGATACAAGACGTGACCGTAAACGGTTGTGGCTCCCAGCGCCGCCACGGCGGCACCTCGACCGATGGTCCGGACACCTGTCATGGCGGTTACCGTAGCGTTCCGCCGGTCAGCCACAACCAACGGCTCCGTCCTTTGCGGTACGGCGCCATTGACGCCATGACGCCGCGCAGCCGTGGCACCCGCACCGCGCCAAAGTCGTCCCGCGGAATCGGATGGACCCCCGGCGGACCTGCGCGCACCTCGACCCCACCCTCACCTCACGACACTCTTTGTCATCTACCTGGAACTGTTGTCATCTACCTGGAACTGTCCGCGACACCCCGCGCGAGTACCGAGCCCGCAGTCGTTACCCGACCCCACGGTCGTTACAGTTGTCCGGTGAGCGACTCCACGCGCTGGATCGTCGTTGTCGAGGAACCGTTTCTCCCGGTGGACGCGGGCGGCCGGGTGGAGACCTTCAGCTTCCTCACCGCGGCTTCCGCGGCCGGCGTTCGGATGCAGGTCCTGGTGCCTTCCCGGGAGAACCTGGATATCGCCGTGTACGAGGAGGCCGTGCCGGGTTCGGCCGTCATCCGGCTGCCTCGTGACGACAGCCCACGGGCACACCTGACGGCCCGGCCATTCATGCACGCATCCCGGCCGGTCGGTCCGTTGCGCCGCGCGCTGGAGTCGACACCGCCACGAGCCGACGCCGTGATCAGTTACAGCTGCCGGACGTCGCATCTCGGCGAGGAGGTCGCCCGGATCTGGAAGCTGCCGCATCTGGTGCGCGCGCACAACGTCGACTCGGAGTTCTTCCGGGTGCTGGCCCGCAACAGCTCGGGGCCGCGCGCCGTCGCCTACGAGCTGGAGTATCACAAACTGCGGCTGGCGGAGCTTTCGATGCACCACTCTCCGCTCATCACCTGCATCGCGGACATCTCGCTGGAAGACCACAACTGGCGGCGTACGCGGGCGAGCATCCCAACGTTCCACCTGCCGCCGTTCCTGCCCGTCGGCGCCCTCACCGCACCGACGGGCACCGGGTCGGCCGGCACCGGGTCGGCCGGCACCGGGTCGGCCGGCACCGGGTCGGCCCCGCCGGGCCGGAAGCCGGCGCCTCGGGACAGCGCCGGCAAAAAGCTGATCTTTGTCGGCTCGCTGGACACCCCGACCAACATCGAAGCCCTGCGCTGGTTCCTCGGCGGCTGCTGGCCGACGATCCGGGTCCGCCATCCCGACGCGACCTTCCAGGTGGTGGGGCGGCGTCCGGAGGAGGGCCTGGCGGCATGGCTCGGTGGCTTCGAGGGCGTGGAGTTGCACACCGACGTGCCGAGCGTCGCCGGTTACCTCGCCACCGCCACCCTGTCGGTGAACCCGATGCGTTCGGGATCCGGCGTGAACATCAAGGCGATCGAGGCAATGGCGGCGGGAACGCCGGTCGTGAGCACACCCACCGGCAGCCGCGGCCTCGGCTGGATGCCCGGTACCCACCTGCTCGTCGCCGAGGACGCGGGCGCCTTCGCCGACGCCGCCTGCAGCCTGCTGGAACAGCCCTGGAAGGCTGCCGAGATCGGAACAGCCGGCCAGGCCTACGTGCTACAGGAACTCGACCACACGGCGCTCATCGGTCGCATCCAGGAACATCTGACGCCAGCCTGAGTCCCTGCCCGCCGGCCCATCTCCCGCCGGGCCTCACCGAGCCGACGGAGCAGACCGGTGGACGGGAGACCGGTGGACGGGAGACCGGTGGACGGGAGACCGGTGGACGGGAGGCATATCAGAAGGTGAGCATCACCTTACGGGCGTCGAACGCCTCCGCGTAGCGCGCCCCGCACTCGACGCCACGCAGCCGCAGGGTCGCGCGGAAGGTCTCGTCGTCGAACCAGGCGCGGTCCTGCTGGCTGCGGAAATGACGTTTGAGATGATCGAGTTTCGCCCCGACCGTTTCCTCGAGGATCGGGACGTACAGGCTGGGGGACAGCCGGTCAGCCTCCCATTTCGGGATCTCGTAGCCGAGGATGAGCGCCCCGCGAAAGGCCTGCCACGCCAGCTCGCCGAGCACCCGGTGATCCTGGTGGGCATCCGCGAGCGCCGGGGCGAACACGATGTCCGGGGTGACCTGGCGGGCGATCTGCAGCAGGACCTCCTTGACCCCGCTCCACTCCCGCGGGAGGAAACCGTCCCGGACCTCGTGCAGGTGCAGCGAACCGAGCGAGGAGCCGAGCAGTTCACGCGCGCTCTCCTCCGCCTCCGAGCCGCGCTCGCCCTCGCCCGAGAAGACCACCCAGTGCACGGTGGCCTCCGGATGGGCGGCCAGCAACTGCATGATCGTGGCAGCGGCGCCGATCTCCACGTCGTCCGCATGTGCCCCGAGGGCCACGACGCTGTACGCCCGACCATCGGCCGGCGGGCCCGCCGTCAACGCCAGCATCCGGCACTCCTCCGCGCTCGCTCGCCCTTCCTCTCCCCCTCATGCCAGTGCACGAAGCCTCCGCTCCCCGGTTCCCCGACAACCGGCCATGCCGTTGACCTTTCGCATCCATGACAACACTTGAAGTAGCCAAGCATCCGGAGTGTCCGCCGGACCGGCAGAAACACGCGGCGTCCGTCGAGCGGTTCAGAGCAACGCGTGATAGCGGTTCTGCGCGGGCTCCAGACCGTCGGCGATGAGCATCTCGACCGAGTCGGCCGCGTGTTCGAGCAGGAGGGGCAGCTCACGGCGTTCGGTCGAAGTGAAGTCCCGCAACACGAAGTCGGCCGGATCCATCCGGCCGGGCGGACGGCCGATACCGACCCGGACCCGCAGATAGTCCCGCGTCCCGAGCGCTGAGGAGATGGACCGCAGACCGTTGTGGCCGTTGTCCCCACCGCCGCGTTTGAGCCGCACGGCCCCGAAGGGGATGTCAAGCTCATCGTGCACCACGATGAGTCGGGAGACCTCGACCTTGTAGAAGCTCCGGGCCGCCGCGACAGGACCGCCGGAGAGATTCATGAAGGAGAGCGGACGAGCGAGGACCGCCCGCGCCCCGGCCAGGCGGGTCTCCGCGACATCGGCCCGGGAACGGTGCGACTTCAGCCGCGACCCGGTCCGCTCGGCGAGCAGGTCCACGACCATGAAGCCGGCGTTGTGCCGATTGCCGGCATAGGCCGGTCCGGGATTGCCGAGACCGGCGACGAGCCAGGGCCCATCGCCGGCCGGAGTGATCATCATCGGCAGACGGCATCGGCGATGGAGCGGATCCGCCTAGACGGACGCGCTCGCGACGCCGGCTTCCTCCGCCACCGGAGTCTCGCCGAGCGAGGCCTCCTGCTGGGCGTTCGTCCGCTTGGCCAGGCACTGCACGACGACCAGGTCGGGATCGGCGTCGAGCTCGGAGCCTGCCGGCAGCACCAGCTGGCGGGCGAGAATGCTCGTACCTGGCTCGAGCCCGGTGATATCGACCTCGATCGGGCCGGGCAGCCGGGTGGCGTCGGCCTTCACCGCGATCGTGGTGACCTGCTGGTCGACCAGGGTGTCCGGGTGTGGTTCCCCGATCACCTGCACGGGGATGTCAGCCACGACCTTCTCGCCCCGGGCCACGAGCACGAGGTCGATGTGCTCGAAGCTGCCCTTGATCGGGTGGCGCTGGACGTCCTTCGCGAGCGCGAGTTCGGTCCCCTCGGCCAGTTCGAGCGTCAACAGGACGTTCGTGCCGGCGTCGGTCTTGAAGGCGTGGAGGAGGTCATGTGCGGGCAGCGCGATGTGACGCGGCGGCTTACCGTGACCATAGAGAACAGCCGGGACCTTGCCGGCCCGACGGGTGCGACGAGCCCCGCCCTTACCGAACTCGGTGCGCGGCTCCGCGGCGATGCGGACCTCGGACATGGCGGCGCTCATCCTTTCCTGAACTGGGGATCCGGCGCCGGAGGGCGGTGGAACCACCGCGGCGCGGTCCTTCACAGTACCGGACGCGCCATGGCATGGGGGAAACGACCCCGTTCTGTCAAGCCCCTGGGTGCGTCGCGGCCTTGGTCACCCTGCCCGGTCACACCGGGCCGCACCTCAGCGCACCCGCGGCCGGATGGTGGCAGCGGGGCGGACCTCCACCTTGGCGGGTAGCCGCGGACGACCGACCGCGGTCCGGGCTCGATGGAGTACCGGGCCACGGATGTCGTCGAGCACGCCGGCGACCCCCGGCCCCGGGACAACGGTGACCGCGATCTCCAGCACGGGTTCCCGCCTGCCGCGCAGCACCGCCCGCACCGCCTCGACGCCCGCGATCCCGAGCACGTCGTCCTCGACGGCGTCGGTCAGTGCCGCGGCGGACAAATGGACAGCGCCGAGCGCATCACCCGTCACGTAGAGTCCACGACGCCGCGCCGCCAGCGCCGTCTGCGCCCGAAGCCACCCGAGGGCAAGCAGGACGACCAGCCCGGAACCGATCCCCACGACGAGCCAGAACCAGGCGTGGGAGGTCGGGTAGGAACGGGTGTCGGCGTCGAGCACCGCCTCGTCGGCGACGTCGTTTCCGAACGCACCGGCCCCCACCAGCAACGCGAGAACACCGGCCGCGAGGCAGAGCAACCCGACTCCGACCAGGGCGACCCGGTTGAGGCGGTCGGGCGGCGGCTCGGACAGCCCAGCCGGCCTCCCGCCGGGCTCCGCGGGTACCCCGCCACCCGCCGGGCGGCCCTCGGCGGCCTGCCCGCCCACTGCCCGCGTCTCGGTCATGCCGCACCGCCACCGGCCCGGCCCGCCCCGTTGACGGTCCGGTCCGCGGCCGGCGGGGTCGCCTGGATGCGCAGCTCGAGCGGCTCAGCCAGCTCGAAGGAGACAAGCGTAGAGGCCAGGACGGCACCCGCGCGCTCCCGCGCGCCACCGGCGGCACGCTGCCGAAGGCGCAGGCGGACGTCGGCGGTCCGGTCACGGACCCGAACCCGGGCGGCCCGCACCCCGTCGACGGTCAGGGCTGCGGAGCGCAGCGCCCACGCAACCCCTCGCCGCTCGACGAAGACAATGGTCTGCGCGCAGCTGCGCCGCACGGCGAGTCGGGACGGTGTTCCGCGCCACGCTCCGAGCCAGATCAGCAGCAGGCCGACCAGAACGCAGATCCCCGCGGCCAGTCGGACTGGCCCGGAGGACCAGGCCGTGTCCGCCAGGTCGTCCGCCCACGCCGGCCAGTCGACCACGACGTAGCCCCTGCCACCACCGGCCGCGGCCACGATCTCGATGACGGTGATGCCCCCGACGGCCACGATCAGCGCGGCGAGCAGTCCGGCAACGATCCTGCGCCCCACCCGCACGGCACCCTCCCCTCACCGAGCCCAACCTTGTCTGTTACCCGTGGTCTGTTACCCGTGGTCTGAACGCGAACCGGAGGGACAGAAGAGGGCCGCTACCCATCGGAGGGCAGCGACGGGATATCGATGTCCAGGTGTGCCACGCGCACACCCGTGAGCGCCGCGACCCGGTCCCGCACCTCGCACCGGACCAGCTCGGCCGTCTCCGTGACCGGGATCGGGTAACGCACGGAGAACGACATCGTCAGTCGGGCGGTGGCTCCCTCCATCTTCGCCGAGACCCGTGGCCGCCCGGCACGCCCACGACGCCGCGCGCCGCCACGGCGCGGGAATCCGCGTGGCGGTCCGGTAACGCCGACGACATCCGCCGCCGCCATGGCCGCGATCTTCTCGACAACCCGGTCCGCCACCCGCAGGGAACCGGCCCCCGCCCGCCTACCCGCGGGACGGCCCGGTCGCGCACGCTCCCTCTCGTTCACCGCCGCCCCCGACGCCGGTCACCGCCCACATAACGGGTGATATCGAGATCACCATCCACCACCTTGCCGATGACCAGCCCTATCGCACCGAAGACCAGCACGATCAGAAACTCGCTGAAGCCCCCGAAGGCGAGGGCGAGTCCGGCGATCAGACCGATGATCAGGCCAAGCGCGCTCGATCGCATGTGGCTCTTCCCCTTTCCTGGCCCGTCCAGCCCGGCCCGTCCAGCCCGGCCGCAGTACCCGGTCCGCCCCTCTGGACCGGCAGATCGAGGGGCATCCCGCGTGATCGTCACATGGAACCGAGCCCGGGGTGCGGTCCCGCGGACCCGGTGTCGCCTCAGCGCACCCGAGGACCACGGCCGGGGCCGAACCGCGCCCGGCGGTGCGACCACCACCGGCGCGTGGAGGCGGAACACCGGCGCCCGCGACCGCGAACCCAGGCGAACAGGATGTCCGCGGCGGTGGGCCGGTGATGGGTGGTGAGGCGAACACCCGGAACACCCGGAACACCCGGCCGGTCCGGCCCATCCGGCGCGGATCGCAGGGCCCGCAGGCCGGCGGCGAACGCCTGTGGATCACCTCCCCGATCCGGATGGTGCGTGCGGATGAACGCGCGGATCTCGGCTCTGCGTCGGGCGGCGTCGGGCTGGCGTCGGGATGACTCCTGCCGCCGATCGGAGGTCACGGCGCCCCCATCCCC
>NZ_CDWWXA010000027.1:0-42175 GCF_977971845.1 Frankia sp. CeCAU1
AGAACTGTCCGCGGCGTCGTCGACTGGATCGTCGCGTCGGTGGATCCGGATGCCGCCGGCGCGGCTGAACCAGCCGAGCCCGCCGGGCCCGGTCGGTCCGCCGGAGTCGCGAAGTCCGGGGGGGCCGGCTCGACAGCCGCGATCCCGCTACGGCGGTTCGTTGTCGAACCGGAGATCGTCCCCGTGCCCTCGACCCCGGAGCCGGTCGGATGTGCCGGGTCGCTGGCCGGGGCCCGCTTCCTTCTCGTCGAGGGCGGCCTCGGGGTCGGACTCGAGCTCGCCACGTTGCTGGAGCAGGCGGGTGCCGAGGCCCGCATCCTCGCTGCCGACGACCGGGGCCTGGTCGGTCAGGTTCGAGCCGGCGCCGGCGCGGACGGCCTGGTGTGGATCGCCTCGATCGATCCCGGTGCCGGCGACCACGCCGTTCTTCCTGCCGCGTTCGCGGCACTGCGGGCCGCGGCCCTCGGCGGCAGCCGGCGGATGCTCGTCGCGACCGGGCACGGCGGGCGCTTCGGTCGCCCGTCGCCCCACGGCACCGGAGCGCTCGCCCCGGGCGACGCCGGGGACGAGGGGATCCAGCTGACCCCGGGGATGGGCCTCGCCGGCCTGGTGCGCACGATCGCCTGGGAGGTTCCCGACATCGCGGTCCGCCTCGTCGACGTCGAACCGAAGGACGAACCGCGTCGGATCGCCGAGAGCCTGCTCGTCGAGCTGCTCACCCCCGGCGGGCCGTCCGTGGTGGGTTACCGTGACGGGGTCCGCGCGACCCCGCGGATCCGGCCGGTGGAGCTGGGCGTCGCGGGCGACGTCGGCGACGTGGGCGTCGCGGGCGACGTGGGCGACGTGGGCTATGCGGGCGAACTGCCCGCCGAGCTTGGTCCCTCCTCGGTGGTGCTGCTCACCGGTGGCGCGCGGGGTATCACGGCGGCCGTCGCAGTGGAGCTCGCCCGGCGCAGCGGCTGCGCCATCGAGCTGATCGGGCGCACCCCACCGCCCACCGGACCGGAGGATCCGGTGACGGCGGATGCGCTTGACGCCCCGGCGCTGCGCCGCGCGCTTGTCGCCACCGGCGTCCGCCGGCCGGCCGAGATCGAGTCCCAGGTGGTCCGGTTGCTCGCCGAGCGGGAGGTGCGCACCACGCTGGAGGTCCTTGGTCGGCTGGCCTCGTCGGTGCGTTACCACGCGATGGACGTGCGTGACGGCGCCGCCGTTGCCTCGGTCGTGGCCGACGTCTACGCCCGCCACGGTCGCCTCGACGGCGTGGTGCACGGCGCGGGCATCCTGGCGGACCGACTCCTGCGGGACAAGACGCCCGAGTCGTTCGACCAGGTGTACCGAACGAAGATCGACGGTGCCCGGGCGCTGCTGGCGGCGCTGCGGGACGATGTCGGCTTCGTCGCCCTGTTCGGGAGTGTCGCGGGCGTCTTCGGCAACCGCGGCCAGGTCGACTACGCCGCCGCGAACGACGCCCTGGACACGCTCGCCGCTGCCTGTGCGGGCCGCTTCGCCGGCCGGGTGGTCAGCGTCGACTGGGGTCCCTGGGGATCCGCGCGGGACTTCGTGGCACGGGCCGGCGGACCGGCCCCCGCGGTGGCCGGGGGCGCGGTGGCCGGGGGCGCGGTGGCCGGTGTGACCGGCGGTGGGATGGTCTCCCCGGAGCTTGCCCGGGAGTACGCGCGCCGTGGCATCGGCCTGATCGATCCCGCCGACGGGGTGGCCGCCCTGCTGCGGGAGCTGGCCGCTCCGGCGGGCACGCCCGCGCAGGTCGTCTACATGTGCGCCTCGGTGGAGTCGTTCGATGCCTGAGCCCGGTGCCGGGCCGGGGGGGCGGTCGGCGTCGGGATCCCGGTCCGCGCCCGGGGGCGGTGCCCCACCCATCGCCCTGGTCGGGATGGCGGCGCTGTTCCCCGGCGCCGGCGACCTCGGCACCTTCTGGGGCAACATCGTCGGGGGTGTCGACGCGATCCGGGAGGTGTCGCCGGAGCGTTTCGACGTTGACGACTACTTCCGCCCCGACCTGTTTCGCCCCGACCCGCCCCGCGGTGACCGTCCCGGTGCCGGACCGGGCGGTGTGGGCAGACCCGGCGGTGTGGGCAGACCCGGCGGTGCCAGCGACGCCTTCTACTGCCGGCGTGGCGGTTTCGTCGAGGAGTTCGCGTCGTTCGATCCGGCCGCGTTCGGCATCATGCCGCTGGCCGTCGACTGGGCCGAACCCGACCAGCTGCTGTCCCTGCGGCTCGCCGCCGAGGCGATCACGGACGCCGGCGGTCCCGAGCGGTTGGGGGACGCCGAGCGTGTCGGGGTGGTGCTCGGCCGCGGCGGCTACGTCGGTCCCGGGGTCGCCAAGCTCGAACAGCGGGTGCGCACCTCCCGCCAGATTGTCACGACGCTGCGCGAGATCCTGCCCGACCTGCCGGCCGAGGCCGTCGAACGGGTCCGGGAGGCGTTCGTCGCCCAGCTCGGACCGCAGCGCCCCGAGGCGTCCATCGGGCTGGTGCCGAACCTCGCAGCCTCCCGCATCGCCAACCGGCTCGACCTGCGCGGACCCGCCTACACCGTGGACGGGGCCTGCGCGTCATCGCTCATCGCCGTCGACATGGCGATGCGTGACCTCGGGTCCGGCCGGACCGACGCGATGATCGTCGGTGGCGCCCACATCGTGCACGAGGCGTCGTTCTGGAGCGTCTTCACCCTGCTGCGGGCGTTGTCCCCGAGTGAGATCATCCGTCCCTTCGACCGGCGGGCCGACGGCATCCTCATCGGCGAGGGCGTCGGCATGGTCGTCCTCAAGCGGCTTGCCGACGCCGAGCGCGACGGTGACCGGATCTACGCGGTGCTGCGGGGATCGGGCACGTCCAGTGACGGCCGGTCCGCCTCGCTGATGGCCCCGGCCGTCGAAGGCCAGACGCTCGCCGTCCGCCGGGCCTGGGCGGATGCCGGGCTCGACCCGACGGCGCCGGGTGCGATCGGCCTCGTCGAGGCGCACGGCACGGCCACCCCCACCGGAGACGCTGTGGAGCTCGCCACCCTCAGCCGGATCTTTGGCACCGCGTCGGGCGGACCGGCCGGGCCGGGTCGGGCGGACATCGGGATCGGTTCCGTCAAGTCCATGATCGGTCACGCGATGCCGGCCGCGGGCGCGGCCGCTCTGATCAAGACCGCGCTGGCGCTGCACCACCGGGTCCTGCCGCCCACGCTGCACTGCGACGAGCCGCATCCGGCGTTCGTGGGCAGCCGGTTCGCGCCGGTGCGCGCCGTCGTCGAGTGGGACGCCCCGGCCGGCGGCGGTCCCCGCCGAGCGGGGGTCAACGCCTTCGGGTTCGGCGGCATCAACGCCCATCTGGTGCTGGAGGAGGCGCCGGCACCCGCGGCGGTGACGGCGGCCCGTACGTTCGCAGCCCCGGCGGTGACCACGGTGGACCGGGCGGCCGACCCGGACGTCGGTCCGGACGCCGAACCGGTGCTGCTGCTCGCCGGGGCCGACGCGGCTGACCTGCTGGCCCAGCTCGACGTCCCGGACGCGGAACTGCTCGCCCGCGACGACGCCGCGACCCCGCCGACCGGTGGGCCGTGGCGGCTGGCCCTGGTCGCGCCGACCGCCCGTCGGCTGGCGCTCGCCCGCACCGTCGTCGAGCGCGGCACCCCCTGGCGGGGACGCAACGACCTGTGGTTCACCCCGGCAGGGATGTTCGCCCCCGCGCGGGCGGGTGGGGACTCCCCGGCGCAGACCGCTTTCCTGTTCTGCGGCTTGGAGGACAAGTTCACCCCGCGGATCGACGATGTCTGCGAACACTTCGGGCTGACGAAGCCGACCCTCGACGACACCGGGATGCTCGGCCGGCATGGCGTCGCGAGCGTTGAGGTCGGCCGGATCCTCGATGTGGCGCTGCGGCGGCTCGGGATCATCCCGGACCTCGTCGGCGGCCACAGCATCGGCGAGTGGAACGCGATGATCTCCTGCGGGCTGATCACCGACGAGTACACCGACGACTTCCTCGCCGGCTTCGACCCGACAGCCCTGGAGGTGCCGGGGGTCGTCTTCGGCGCGCTCGGCTGCGGCGCGCAGCGCGCGACGGAGGTCATCGCCGGGCTCGACGAGGTCGTCGTCTCCCACGACAACTGCCCGCATCAGTCGATCATCTGTGGGCGGGAGGACAGCGTGCGTACCACGCTGGACCGGCTGCGCCGCGACGGCGTGCTGGGCCAGATCCTGCCGTTCCGGTCGGGGTTCCACTCCCCGTTCCTCGAACCGTACCTGGATCCGATGCGGGCGCGGCTCGCCCGCACCACGTTCGTCGAGGCGAGCGTGCCGATCTGGTCGGCGACCACGGTGGCGCCCTACCCGAGCGACCACGACGCCATCCGCGCGCTCGCTCTTCGACATCTGGTCGAACCGGTACGCTTCCGCCAGCTCGTCGAGCGGCTGCGCGAGCGCGGGGTGCGTGCCTTCATCCAGGTCGGAGTGGGCAGCGTCGCGGGATTCGTCGACGACACCCTGCCCGGCAACGACCATCTCTCGTTGGTCACGAATACCGTGAAGCGTCCCGGGCTGGACCAGCTGCGGCGGGTCGCGGCGGCGATGTGGGCGGAAGGCGCCGCGCCCCGGATGGACCTGCTGCCCTGCCGGTCGCGACCCGCGCCGGCGGTGCCGCAGCCCCCCCGGGCGGCCAACGGACCGCACCGCGTCGGCGCCCCGGTGCGGTTGAGCCTCGGCACCCCCCTGATCCGCCTCGGCGGCGGGGCCGGCGACCTGCTCAACCCGGGCAGTGCCGATCGGACCCACCGGAACCCGCCGTCCTGGGCCGGAGGTGCCGTGCCGACGCATCCGGTGATTGCCGAGCTGCGGGCCGCGCTCGCCGAGGCGGACGCGGTGATGTCCACCGTGGTCGACCGCTGGTCGCAAGGGGCGACGCCGGCTCGGGTCCCCCCGCCCGGATCGGGGGGCAGGGCGATCCCGGGCGATGCGACCCCGGGCGGCGTACGGTCGGGCGGCGTGCGCGGTGGTGCTCGGTTCCGCGCCGACGATGGTCCCCGGGGCGGCGGCACGTCCGGCGGTGCCGGCGGAAACGGCGACGCGGGTTCGACGGGTGTCCCTCCTCGCCGCGGCGCGAGCACGGCCGACGGCGGGGCCGGTCGGGGCACGGGCGCCGATCGGACGTCCGCGGTGGGCTGGGTACCCGTGCCCCGTGACAGTCCCGAACCCGGGCCGCGGATGTTCCGGCGACGGCTGTCGCTGGCGTCGATGCCGCACATCGTCGACCACTGCTTCTACCGTCAGCCGCCGGGCTGGGCGGACATATCCGATCTGTTCCCGGTCGTGCCGATGACCGAGGTTCTCGAGCTCATGATCGGCGAGGCCGCCGCGCTGCTGCCGGGCCGGGTGCCGGTCGGTGTCCGAGAGGTCCGGGCGTTGCGCTGGCTCGCGATCGAGCCGGCGGTGGAGGTGTCCATTGCGCTCGCCCCCGCGGGGCCGGACGCGGTGCGGGTGACCGTGGACGGCTACGCCCGCGGCACGGTGCTGTTCGCGGCGGACCACCTGCCGTCGCCCGAGTCGACCGCGATCACCGCCGATCTGTCCGTGGGCCGGACGGGCCCGACGCTGCCCGTCGAGCGGCCCCCGCGGCATCGTGGCAGGGATCTCTACGGGGCCCGGTTCCTCTTCCACGGTCCCGGCTACCAGGGCATCCATCGGATCGAGGCGATCGCCCCGACCGGTATCCGGGGGCGTCTGCGGGTACCGCCGGCGTCTGGCGCCCTGCTCGACAACGTGGGCCAGCTCTTCGGCTACTGGGCGATGGAGCATCTGTCCGACGACTCCCTCCTGCTCCCGCAGTCCCTGGCCGACGTGCAGTTCCACGGCCCGGCGCCGGTGGAGGGCGACCTGGTGGACTGCGTCGTACGGATCCGGCAGGTGGCCGAGCGCACGGTGACCGCGGACATGGAGGTGCGGCGGGCCGACGGACGTGTCTGGGCGGTCATCACCGGGTGGACCGACCGCCGGTTCGCCAACGACGACGTGCTCTGGGCGATGGTGCGTGCGCCGGAGTTGAACACGGTGGCCCAGCCCTCCGGTGAGGGCTGGGTGGTCGCCGTGGACCGCTGGCCCGACGCGGCCTCGCGGGAACTGATCGTGCGCCACTACGCCGATGCCGCCGAGCGTGCCCGGCTCGCCGCGCTCAACCCCAGGGCGGCACGCGGCCGGCTGTTGGGACGGATCGCCGCCCAGGACGCAGTCCGGCGATGGCTGTGGGAACGGGGAGCGGGGCCCGTCTGGGGGATCGAGGTCGGGATCCGTAACGACGACGTGGGTGCCCCGGTCATCACCTCCCTGCCGGCGCGGCCGGGTGTCCCAGCGCTCGACCCCCCGGGGGTGTCGCTCGCCCACAAGCCGGAGCTCGCCGTGGCCTTGGTCGCCGCGGACGGGGAGGTTGGCATCGATCTTGAGCGGATCGTGTCCCGCGCCGCCGGGGTCGAGAAGGCGGCCCTGGCGCCCACCGAACTGCGCCTGCTCGACCGGGTCGCCGGCACCGATCCTCACCGGCGGGCCGTGTGGTTCACCCGGCTGTGGGCGGCGAAGGAGGCGGCGGCGAAGGCCGACGGAACGGGCCTCGCCGGCCGTCCACGTCGGTTCGTCGTGGACGGCCCCCATCCCTTCCCGGGGAAGGCCCATTCCCCGGGAAGGGATGGGCTCGCGTCCTCCCCGGTGGGGGGCACCCCGCCTGACCTGGTCCGGGTCACCGTCTACGGGGATGGTCCCGACGGGTCGGTGCCGGAACGGACCCGGTGGGTGGCCTTGCGTACGGTGGACGCCGCCGGCCGGATTCAGCCGGAACCGACCGGCCCGGCGCCCCGCGAGGGCGGGGTATCGCCGTCGCGGCGTCAGGACGCTGTGGGCGATGACGCCTCCACTGGAAGAGTCGATATCGCTACCGTCAGTTATGTAGTCGCCTGGACCTCCCCCGAGGTCGAGGCGCATGGTCTCCAGAGCCAGAAGGAGTGTTGATGATGTCTGCGCCGAGCACGACGAGGCAGGGTTCTCCCGGCCGGGATCCGGACGACCGCACCGACGCCGTCACGCGGGCCGAGGCCGAGGCCCGGATCCTCGGTGAGGTCACGGAGCTCCTGCGGGAGGTGATCGGGGAGGAGTACGTCGTGGACATGGAGATCACGATGGCCACCTCGTTCAATCAGGATCTCGAGCTGGAGAGCATCGAGTTCGTGGCGCTGGCCGACCGGCTGCGTGGGTGCTACGGCGAGGCGGTGGACTTCGTCGGCCTCCTTGCCGACATGGACGTCGACCAGGTGATCAACATGCGGGTCGGCGAGGTCGTCCGCTTCATCGTCGACAGCCTCCCGACGCTGGCGCCGGCGGGATCGGCCTGAAGGCCCGTGGCTGAGATCATCGCGAACGGGATCCGGCTGCACGTGCAGCGACTGGCGCCCAGGGGCGGAGCGTCCACGGACTCGCCGGTCGTCGTGATGGTGCACGGCATGGTGATGGACAACATCTCCAGCTTCTACTTCACGCTGGGCAACTGCCTCGCCGATGCCGGCTGCGACGTCATCTGCTACGACCTGCGCGGCCACGGGCGCAGCGAGCGGACCCGCAGCGGCTACGAGCTGGCGGACTCGATGGCCGATCTGCTCGGGCTGCTCGACGAGCTCGGGGTGGATCGCCCGGTGCACCTGGTGGGTAACAGTTACGGCGCCACGATGGCGCTGGCTTTCGGGCTGGAGTTCACCTCCCGGGTGGCGAGCCTGACGCTGATCGAGCCGCCGTTCCTGATCGAGGGTCTTGGCGAGGAGATGGCCCGATCGCTGACCCAGATCCTCGTCGCGATGACCGACGAGGAGGTCCAGGAGTGGTTGGACAACGGCGCCGGACGCGTGGCCAGCCGCGCCACCCGGGCCGCGCAGCGGCTGCTGCAGGAGACGACGATCGCCACCGACATGCTGGCGACTCCGCCGTTCTCCACCGAGGCGCTGGCCGCGCTGAACGTCCCGGTGCTCGCGGTGTACGGGGAGAACTCCGACATCATCGGGCAGGCTGCGGGCCTGGCCGCGCTGGTGCCCGAGTGCACCCTGATCGTCCTGGAGCACCACACGCACATGGTGCTGCGGGAGGCCGCGCACTACCTGCGGGACCTGATGCGATGGTGGTTGTTCCGCCGCCAGACGCCGCCGCCGCCCTACGTGCGCGCGAACGGCCGGCGCTTCGCCACCCCGGACTGGGTGACGCAGCGGGTGCCGCCGCCCGATCTCAACGCCGAGCGCCGGCCGGCCCCGATCTCGGCCGACGCGGCAGTTGCGGCCGGCGAGGGGCGTGAAGGGCGAGGGGCGTGAGGAGAGTCTGATGAGCCGCGCGCTGTTCGTGGTGCCGCCCCTGACCGGGCATGTCAACCCGGCGGTCGGGGTCGCCGCCGAGCTGGCCGCCCGTGGTCACGAGGTGGCGCTCGCCGGGTACGCGGGCGTCATCGGATCGTTGATCCCGCCGGAGCTGCCCCTGCTGGCGTTACCCGAGGCGGGCCTGGGCGAGAAGTGGTCCCGGATCCAGGACGCGTCTCGGGCGCTGCGGGGGCCGGCGTCGCTGAAGTTCCTGTGGGAGGACTTCCTGCTCCCGCTCGGCTCGATGATGGCCCCGGCGATCGACAGGATCATCGACGACTTCCAGCCCGACCTGCTCGTCATCGACCAGCAGGCGGTGGGCGCCGCGCTCGTCGCCCGTCGCCGGGGCCTGCGCTGGGCGACCCTCGCGGCGACCTCCGCCGAGTTCGACAATCCTTACGGGGTGCTCGCGGGCCTGGGGCAGTGGGTCGTCGACCGCCTGCGGGAGTTCCAGACCGGGCACGGAGTTCCGCCCGACGAGGCTGCCATCGGGGACCTGCGCTTCTCCGAGGCGTTGACCCTCGTCTTCTCCGTCCGGGAAATGCTGCACAATCCCGGGATCCCGGACTACGCGGTCTTCGTCGGCAGCGCGGTCGGGAAACGGGCCGGCGCGGGCGAGTTCCCCTGGGACTGGCTCGACCCGGCCCGCCGGGCGGTGCTCGTCTCCCTCGGCACGGTGACCCGGGAGGCCGGCGGTCGGTTTCTGCGGGCGGCGGCCGAGGGGCTGCTCGGCCTGCCCGAGCAGGTACAGGTGATCGTCGTCGCCACACCCGGGCTCGTCGACGACCTCGCCGCCGCGGCGCCCGACGACCTGCTGGTCGCGCCGTTCGTGCCGCAGGTCGCGTTACTTCCGCGGTTGTCGGCGGTGGTGTGCCACGCCGGCAACAACACCGTCTGTGAGTCGCTGTCACACGGGGTTCCGCTGGTGGTCGCCCCGGTTCGCGACGATCAGCCGATCATCGGCGAGCAGGTCGTCCGTAACGGGGCCGGGGTGCGCGTCAAGTTCGGCCGGGCCGGACCCACCGCCGTGCGTTCCGCGGTGACGGCCGTGCTGGACGATCCGTCGTACCGGGCCGCCGCCGCCCGGATGCGGGCCGCCTTCGCCGCGGCCGGCGGGGTGGCCGCCGCCGCCGATCACCTTGAGAAGCTGGCGGTCTGATGCTCGGTCTGGCGGTCCGGTGATCGGTCTCGTGGTCTGATGCTCGAACGGTTCTGACGTCGTGCTGACATGGTTGCCGATCCTGGTGTGTGCCGGTCTGGCGATCAACGGTGTGCGGCTGCGCGGTCGGCTGCGTCGTCTCGACACCCTGCCGGCCTCCGGTCGCCCGGTGGACCCCGCGCATGAGTTCCTCGTCGCGACCGGGGTCCGCCTCTCCGACAGCGGCCGACGGGCGGCCAGTTACCACGCCAGCCGGGACCGGCTCGACGTGCTCGACCTCGTCCCGGCGGACCTGACGGCCGAACGGGCGCTCGACCTCGCCCGGATGGTCGACACCCGCACCTACCGGGCCGACCGCTGCGTGCCCGGCCGCGGCGCCTTCCAAGCGCTGCTGGTCCACTCCGAGATTCTCCAGCGGGCTGGGATCACCCGCCGGGACGGTTTCGATCCGGTGGAGCTCGTCGACATCACCGAGCGGCTGAAGACCTTCGCCTCCGGCTCGACGGATCTGGCGGTGCTGCCGGGGCTGCGTGCCGCCCGGGACGACGCGGCGATGCGTGTCCGCGTCCAGCAGCGGGCCTACCGGTTCACCCGGCAGAACCAGCTCTTCCCGTTCGTACCCCAGATCGCCACCGCGATCGGCTTCCATGTGAACCAGCCGTTCGGCCTCGCGGCTATGGCGCTGTTCTGGTTCCAGCCGTTCTTCGTCTGCGCCGGCCGGGTGCCGCTGTCCCCGCGCGATCTCATTCGTTCCCCCATCGTGCGCATCCTCGGCGGGGTGCTGTTCGTGGTCGACTCCGTGCGGGCCGGCCGGGCGCAGGCCGTGAAGGCGGCTGAGGCGAAGGCCGCCGGGCTTCCTCCGGACCCGGTCAAGCATGCGGCCAGGCAGGAGACCGCCGCCAGCCGCGCCTCCTACTCCCAGGACGTCCAGGCCGGCCTCGACCGGTTCCTGCGCCACGACCGGGCCGACTGCCCCTGGTGCGGATCGGTCGAGCTCGCCACCCGGGTGGAGTCGCCGGACCTGCTCCTGCGCAAGCCCGGTTCCTTCCGGCTGGACGGCTGCGAGCGCTGCGGGCATGTCTTCCTCAACCCGTCGTTGAGTCCGGCCGGGCGCGAGTTCTACGACCGGGACCGCTACGACGGCCTGCGCACCGATGTCGCCGAGCAGGTCCTGGCCGCGATCGCCCGCGAGCGGCGCGAGCAGGCTGCCGCCGTCCGACCGTTCGTGGTGCCACGGACCTGGCTGGACGTGGGGACCCGGTACGGTCACTTCGCCAACGCGGCCCGCGAGGTGTGGCCGAGGACGGTGTTTGACGGGCTCGACACCTTTCCCGGCCTGGCCAAGGGCCTGGCGCGCGGCTGGATCGACCACGCCCACTACGGCCGTTTCTCCGACGTCGTCGACAGCCTCGCTGGCCGGTACGACGTCATCAGCATGTTCGACTACCTGGAACGCCGCGACGACCCGTCGGCGGAGCTCGACGCCGTCGCGAAGGCGTTGCCGCCTGGCGGGCACGTCGTCTGCGAGCTGGCCAACGCCGACTGCCGGCAGGCCCGCTGGCTCGGCCGGTTCTGGCCCGGCTGGGCGGTCCCCGAGCGCGCCCACTTCATCCCCGCGGAGAACCTGATCGCCGCGCTGGAGGACCGGGGGCTGCGGCCGGTCGCGGTGCGCTTCGCCGCGGCGCGCCGTCCCGGTGGGCTGACCGGCGCCCTGCTGCTCGCCGTGGCCATGATCGCGCCACGCCCCATGCCGTGGCTGCCCCGGCAGGCCGGCCCGGTCGGCGCGGCCGGCCGCGTCCTGGTGATGCTTGTGGCCAGCCCCCTACTGGGACTGGCCCGCCTCCTCGACCGCCTTGCCGGCCGGTACGCGCACGACGCCCGGCACGCCGGCACCTACCTGATGGTCGCCCGCAAGGAGCTCTGACCTCGGCGGACCGGTTGACCGGAATGTGCGGCGTGGCACAGGGATACGGGACGCGCCGAACGAATGTCCCGCGGAGCTCAGGAGGCCAGCGCCCGCGGAGTGCGCGGCACCGACGCCGACCAGCCGCGGTCACGCAGCGCCCCGCCTACGAGGGAAGCCACCTCGGCCGGGGCGTCCCGCGCCAGGCGTGCCGGCAGACGGATGAGGAGCTGGCCGGTCGGCTCGGCGACGACCGTCGGCCCAGGGACCGTCGCCTGGATCTCCACCCGCACGCGCCACGGCTCGTACCAGACGTCGAGGCGCGCCATCGGCTCGTCTGCGGGCCCGTTGACACTCGGGGTTCCTACCGGCAACCCCCACTGGGCCTCGATGCGACGGTACATGATCTCGGTGAGGTGCGGCGCGTCCCGGCCCAGGTCGTCCAACGTCTCAGTGATCAGCGTCCGGCGGCTGATCGGACCACGCCGGGCCAGCGCGATCCGCAGGCTCGCGACGGTGACGAAACGTTGACGGACAGCGTCAACGAGCAGGCCCTGCGCGTCCGCGCGGGTAGCCGCCCACTCGGCCATGTCGATGACGGACCGGGCGGGGGCCGTCCGCCGGGGCAGGCGGAGGGGATCGATCTCGGTGATGTCGAGCCGAGCGCTGTGCCGCAGAAGCACGCCCGGTGGCGCGGCGATCCGGCGTTCGGTGGGCAGGAGAACCGTCACCGGGCCGGTGCCGTAGCCGTCCAGACCCGCGAGCCCCGCCGCGCAGGCGCCCGCGAGCACCGCGTCCGGGCCGACGGCCTGCAGGGCCCCCCACAGCTCCTGCATCCTCGTCACGGGTGTGGCTGCTGTGATCAGCACGCCGCGGAAGGGTTGCTGCCAGCGACCGTCGTTCAACCGTCGGCGGATCTCGTCGCGGGTGATGCCGGCGTTGATCGCATCGCGTATCGTGATCACGCCGGCCTGCATGGTGGCGATCTCCTGCCAGGAGAGTCGGCCAGGGTTATGGGCCATGAGAAGACGATGACGGTTGTCCGTCTGTTGGGCCAGAACCTTTTTCGGGTTGTGGATAACTTTCGGCTGTCTCCTTCCTGACGGCCGCGTTCCGGACCGGGTCAGCCATGCCCCGGGTGGTGGTCCCCGATGCCGGGAACCCATCCCCGCGCCCCCGGGTGAGTGCTCTGGCCGCCGGGACCGCCGGAGCCGCTGGGACGCGCCTTGGGCGGGACGAGCCGGTAGATCTCCTCGTCGGCCGGCGGTTGTTGGCCGATGCCCGGAAACCCGACGGGCGGGGCAGGCTCGATCCGACGCTGTTCCTCCGCGCCGGTCCGCGCAGGGCCGGCCTGGTCCGTACCGGCCTGGATCATCCCGGCTCCGGCGGTTCCGACGTGGTGACCCGCCAGGGGCGTGGCGGCCGCGTCAGGTACGGACCAGCGGTCGGCCGCGGAGACCCCAGGCAGCAGGACGGTGCCCGGATTGCAGTCCCCCGGCACCACCCGTCCCGCCCCATCGACCGGGTTGACCAGCAGGAACGCGGTCGCCGGCAGGGTCTGGACGGTGGTCGGCTCCACGGTGAACTCGTATACCCGCTGGGAGGTCGTGCCGTCGGTTGTCGAGTCGCTCACCGACGAGTTTGTCGTGCGCTGCCAGGTCTGCGATCGCGACGCCGTCACCGACTCCTGCCATCCGGCGTTCTTCGACGTGTTCTGCAACCAGGGCAGCAGCCGGGTGCCGTCGTAGGTCCGGCCGGTTCCGCCGCTGGTGCCGGTCGTCTCCGAGGTGCCGTCCTGGTAACCGACGCTGTCGCTGTCGCCGGCCGTGAAACTGCGCCCCACCTGGGCCGTCATCTGAGACATGACGAAGCGGTAACCACGCCCGATAAATTCCGCCGCGGTCGCGGCGTCCTTACCGTTCCCCAATCGCATGATGATCGTCGAGCCTCCCTGGCTGCCCAGCACCCGTTCGGCGTCGTCGGCGAGCCGTTCGAAGAGCAGCACGAGCCGCACCCCGGCGAGCTCGGCGTGGCGGGTCAGCCCGGTCAGGACCGCTCGGCCGAGATGGTCCGCCCCGGCGACGACCAGCATGTCCCGGCCGGTCGGCCCGCCCCGCTGGCGGCAACGGAGCTGGTGGAGCACGGTCTGGACGAGGAGCCGGTCCGTGAGTTCCTTGCGGTGGGCGGACGAGTCCCGGCTCGACGTGGCGAGAACCCGCAGCCCGGGTACCGGCCACCAGGCCGTCAGTGGACGGGGCGCGCTGTCGACCCTGGTCGTCGGCACCCTGGTCGTCGACATATCGGCGGCGGCCGCCAACATATGGGCCTCGACCGTCGCGGCCGGTGCCGTCGCGGCCGTGGCTGGTGGTGGCGGGCTGAGCGCCTCCAGCGAGGAACGCAGGTAGCGCAGCTCGTCGGCGATCCGGTCACCGCGGCCGAACGCGTCCATGTGCGCGGTGAGCTCCCCGGCCTCGGCCGTCGACAGCGACGTGGCCGCGCTGCCGTCGTCGAGACCTTCGAGGACGCGCAGGCCCTCGGCGAGACGGCGAATGCTGAGCCGTTCGTACAGAACGACGGCGACGGTGGTGACCAGGTCCGCGTGCAGGGCGCGTCGGTGCGGATCATCGCCGCTCTCCTGGGACATGCCGAACGCGTTGGCGACGAGCTCGCCGGCCTCCCGCGGCCCGAGGCCGTCGAGGAGCGCCACCTCGTCGAGCTGGCGGGGCAGGTCCCAGGACTCCACCGGCCAGCGCGCCTGGCCGGCGAGGCGCGCCAACCCCCCGCCCACCGCCCGCTCGCTGAGATCGACGAGCAGGATGCCGGTGCCGCCGGTGAGCACCGAGCAGCCCGCGGTGGCCAGCAGGCTCGCCCATCCGTCGCCGGTTCCGCCGAACACGTCGATCCTGGGGGTCGCAGCGGGGGCCGAGACGGGATAGAAGACGGCGGTGGCCTCCCGGCGTCGCAGCTCGGCCCGGTCGTGCGCGTCGACCTCGGTCTGCCAGGACGTCAACGCCTGCAGGTGGCGGGTGTACCCGTCGGCCCGGGCCGACGCGGCCCGGGATCGCGTCCGGCCCAGCCGGTAGTGCAGGATCAGCGGAGGCAGGCACGCGACCACGGCGAGCGCGAGTCCCGCCGGGACGAAGAAGAACCCCCCCTCGCCCGCGAGCAGCATGCCGAACACCACGAAGGCCATCGGCAGGACGAGCCTGGTCAGCAGGGCGCGGACGGCATGGTTTCGCCGGGCCGTGAGCGCGGTCAGATCGGGCGATTCGGGCTCCTGCCAGACCGGTTGACGGTCGGCGAGCGGGCTCGGGGCCGATGGACCGGTGTCGACGAACTCCCAGCCCCAACGCTCCCGTGGAACGAAGAGCCCCTGGATCAGCCGGGCCTCAGTCGTGGTTAGCGTGCCCACCCCCATCGCCGACCCTCCGCCGTCCCACTCGCCTGCTCCCGCGTCGCAGCCCACCGTGCCGCTGCCCCGACGGCCGCAGCCCACCGTGCCGCTGCGACTCCCCGCTCCCGATCATCGTGCGCCTGGAAACGATCTCGGCACGCCCGGTGTCAGTACTGGGGCGTTACGTGGCCATTATGGCGCGTGGTGTCCACTCTGTCGCGTTCCGCCGTGCATGTCGGCCCCGCCGTAACGACCCGACGGTCGACGGGCCCGGGCGCTCAGTCCTGCGCTGTCCCGAACGCGGATGCTGTCCCGAACGCGGATGCTGTCCCGATGGACGGGCCGAGGGCGGTGGCCGCCGCGGTGGACTCCGGTGGGGCGCTCCCCGGTCCGCTCGGCGCGGGGCCGACGAGGTCGAAGATCTGAGCGGCCAGCTCGGCCAGTCCCTCGCCGGTGCATGCCTGGTGGAGCGCGTCCGACAGCGAGGTGGCATCCGCCGCGCCGGCGAGTTCCCGGACCGCCACGGTGAGGCCGCTGACCGTCGGATCACCGATGTTGACCTTCTCCCGGCCCGGAGCGTAGAAGGCACCGTTCTTCAGCCGGGTGAGCTGTTCGCCCACGGTCTCGCCCGGCAGGGTCAGGCCGCGCTCGCGCCAGGCCGCGGTGAGCGGATGCGGGCCCGCGCCGGCCCCCCGCCGGCGCACCGCGTCAACCAGCGCCTGCCGGACGTCCTGCCAGCGGTACATGCCCGCGGTCAGGTGCCGGGAGTCGACGGTGTTCGCAGCGTCTGCCGCGTCCGCCGGGGACGGCGGCAGGCCGAGGAGCCGGCGCAGCGTCGCGAGCAGGGCGGCGGTGAAGTCGTCCGGGTCGACGAAGGGGCGCAGCGCGGCGGCGCGGGCGTCCGTCGCCCGGTCGGCGGCATGGGCGAGCGCGCAGTCGAGGATGCGACCCGGCAACGCGGCGAGGGTGGTCCGCAGGGGTTCCGCCGGAGCGAACGGCGCGATCCCGAGCAGATGGGTGAAGCCCATGACCTGGTGCGCGGCCACCGCCTCGACCCACACCACCAGCAGGGGATCGCGGGCCGCGAGGGCGGACGTCTCCGTCTCCTCCAGGGTGCAGGCGGGGCCGGCGACGCAGGCCACGCCGCAGCCGAGGCTGCGCCGTCCGGCCAGGGGCACCCGGTCGTAGCGCGCGAGGCGCGCGCTCTCCCGGTCGTCTCCGGCGACCATCCGGGCCAGCACGGGACGGTCCATGCCGTCCGCGCTCACCGCCGCCACTCCCGCCGGCAGCGCGACGACCAGTTCGGACTGGTCGTCGCGCAGGTTCATTGTCGCGCCGACGGCTTCTCGGTCGTCGGCGGCCGGGAGCCGGTGCATCACCTTCAGTGCGGTGTTCTTGATAACGTCGGGAAGGATCTTCGCTGGGATCTGCTCCACGACAACAAGCCCCTCGCCGTAGGCGCGGATCTCCGCGAGCAGTGAGGCGAACAGGTCGACGGAGGCCGCGGCCGGGCCGTCGGTGACGTTCTTGAGCAGCCGGTGGGCCTCCTCGAGGACCAGGACGTGGCGCAGTCCGCCCGCGCCCGCGGTGGCGTACCGGACCCGCAGATGCTCCACGACGCGGATCAGGACGGCGCCGAGCAGGAACGCCTTGTCCTGGTCGTTGGTGATGTCCTCCAGCTCGAAGACGACGTTGCGCGCCAGCAGGGCGCCGATGTCGATCGGATGCCCGCCCTCGAAGAACCGACCGGGAGAACCCTCTCGCAGGCTACCGATGCGCACGTCGACAAAGCCCCGGACGTCCGCCGTGACCTCCACGCCGTAGCCGATGCTCTCGACCACCCTCGTCGCGGTGCGCTGCAGGTCCCCGAGGGTCGGATATCGCCTGCGCACGTCGACCTTCGGGTCCTCCTCCGGCCCGGTCACCCGGAATCTGGGCCGGTGCGCGGGCTCCGGCCGGTCCAGCACCAGGTTCCATCCCAGGTCCTGGTAACAGACCGTCAGTGCGCGGGCGAGTACCTGGGGGAACGGCTCGTGCGCCTCGAACGCCGCCAGGAACAGGGCCCGGACGAGATCGATGTGGCTCTGCAAGGGAAAGCCGGGCTCGGGTTCCAGCGGGTTCAGTGACGCCGGTGGAGCGTCGAGCCGGCCCGGCCTGATGACGAGCACCTCGGCGAGGCCGGCGAGCCGCCCGGCCATCCGGGCGTACTCGGCCTTGGCCGGCTCCAGGACCAGCCACGGAACGGGCGCCGGAGCACGGGTCAACGACTCCAGCAGCGACCGCACGGTCTGTGACTTCCCGGATCCGGTGGCGCCGCAGACGAAGGCGTGCCGGTTGAGCGTCGCGAGGGGAACCGAGAACGCGCCGGCCGGCATCCAGCCGGCGTCGAGCACGGCGCCGAGCCGAACGGCGCCGGGCGTTCCCCGGGGGTCCGCGGGACCGGACTGGTTCGGACCCTCGGGCGTTACGTCGAAGGCGTGCGGTGTGATCAGGGTGATGCCCGGCAGCTCACGGCCGGGCGGCCGGGCCAGCGCAGCCAGCAGCTCCGCGCTCGCCCGCGGCGAGGGCCGCGGTGAGCCGGCCAGCCCGCCGACCCCGGCTCCGACCCCGCCGAGGGCCCCCGCGAACGAGGTGACCGGGCCGGTCGGACGCAACGTGTAGGGCAGCCGGTCGAGATCGCTGGAGCTGCACAGCAGGGCGGCCAGCGAGACCGCGCCGGCCGGGGTCACCCCACCGACCAGGATCTCCACGTCCCACATGCCGCTCGACGCGCCCCGGCCCAGTTCCCGGTAGCGGGCCTCCGCGCGCTCCAGGTCGAGCCGGGCGCCCTGGTCGTTCTCCCGCCGGCGCAGCACGGGGATCGATCGCGCGAGGTCCGCCCGTTCCTCGGCGAGATGCTCGGGAGGCACCGGCCACGCGAGCACAAGCCAGGCAAACGGGCCGACGAGATGCGCGGCGTAGTCGTCGAACGATCCGCGGCGGGTGTCTGGCGGCCGGGCGTCGGTGCCGGGATCGGCGGCCCACAGGGCATCCGGGAGGCCTTCGCACCGCAGCCAGTAGGGGAAGCCGGCGAGCTGGGCGGGTACGGCGTCCGGTGGCAGCGCCACCGCTGTCGATCCCGGGGGGTACAGCAGCGGAACCGCGGTTGCGTCTGGTGTCGACGTGGCCGTTGCGAGCGACGTGGCCGCCGCGGTCGGGTCTGTCGCGGTCGGGTCTGTCGCGGTCGGGTCTGTCGCGGTCGGGTCTGTCGCGGTCGGGTCCGCTGGGAAGAAGGGCCGGCCGCCGACGAGGAACCGGATGTGCGCCTCACCCGGGCCCCGTAGCCAGGCGACGGCGATTCCCGGCCGGGCTGCTCCCGGCACCGGGTACGGGCCGCCGCGAGTCGACGCACCGGAGACGGTGGGTTCGTGGCCGGGCCCGAGCGAGGTCAACTGCGCGTGCGCGCCGACGAGGGCGGCGAAGAGCGCGGCCGGTACGGGATCGGGCCGGTCGGGTGTGTCGGGTCGCCGAGGGGCGGTGAGGATGCGGTGGAACCGGAAACCGGCGAGCACGATCGGAGGGGCCTATTCGTGCCGGCCGCGCTGGGAACGGCTGCCGGCCGCCCGTACCACCATGCGGGCTCCTCGTGGTCTTCGTCTCGTCTCTCCGTGAACATACTTCTGATCATCGGTGCCGATGTGGCAATCTATCACCCTCCGCTGGGCATTGGATCCGGATCGTGTCCATCGTTGCTCGAAGTATCCGAATTCCGAGATCGGGGAGGAGTGAGGGTCGAACATGGAGGCATGGACTGCTGTCTTCGATCGTCACGGTCCCGGGCGCATGGACTCCCGTCGCCGTGATCGCGGTCTGCGGGTGTCGTGGGCCGACGCACCGGCGGCTGCCGCGGGATACCTCCCCAGGTCGGGGTACCTCGCCGGGCTGGGCGACCTCGCCAGGCCGGCGTGAATGATACGTATTGTCATCGCCGGTGCATCATGGCCGCAGCCGGATGGCACGGGCGTGGCGGCAGCCGGGGGTGGCAAGGGTCACGGGGGTGGCAAGGGTCAACAGTGCGTCGCCGCCTCGCCCGTGGCGTCGTCCCGGAAGTCGGAGGCATGGCCGGTCATCGCAGGAATCGCCGCCGGACCGAGACGCGTACGAGCCCCCCGCGGGGTCGCTCGGTCGCGGTCGGTGCCGCCGCGGTGGGTGTGACGTTGGTCGTGGGGGCGGCCAGTGCACTTCATCTCAGCAGTCCCGCTTCGGACCCGGACTCCTCGCATGACCTGTCGGTGTCCGTACCGTCCGGGCCGAGGGGCGCAGCCCGGCTCGGACGCACATCCGGGCTCGGTCCCACCTCCGAAGCACGCCCGGCGGGCGTGGGTGGGCCGGTGAGGACGAGCCGGATGGCCGGCACCGGCGCGGACGGCAGGGCGGGGCCCGCCTCCGACCTCACCGCGATCCCCGGGGTCGGACCGGTGATGATGACGAAGATTCCGCAGGCCGCCCGGCAGGTGATCGTGGTGAGCGGCATCGACCGGAATGCGGACACCAACAACGTGACGCTGTGGGAACGGGCCGATCCCGGCTCCGCCTGGAAGACCTACGGAGCCCCGCTGATCGGCCGCAACGGCGCCGATGGCTGGACGTACGACCATCGGGAGGGCGATCTGCGCAGCCCGATCGGCGTGTTCGGTCTCACCGCCGCCGGTGGCAAGCTCGCCGATCCGGGCACCGGTCTGCCCTACGAGTATCGCCCGTCGTTCTACCGGGCGACGGGTCCGCGGGGCGAGCCGATGCCCGATGCGTTCAACTATGTGGTCGCCATCGACTACAACCGACTGCCCGGGTATCCGCCGTCGGACCCGACCCGTCCGCTGGGCCCGCAGATCGGCGGGGACATCTGGCTGCATGTCGACCACAGATCGCCGACGCGGGGCTGCATCGCGGTGGAACAGGACGCCCTCGTGGCCATTCTCCGTTGGCTGACCCCGATGGCCCATCCCATGATCGTTATGGGAGACGCGGCGGATCTCGGCGCCGACAACGTGCGCCCCTGAGCCCCTTTCCTTGCCTATCCAGAGAGATAAATCGAGCACAAAAGCCTCTGGATAGGCAAGGAAGCCGACGAGGCTCAGCCGGCCGGCTTCTCCGCGTGCTGTTCCGCGTGCCCACCGAACTGCTTGCGCATCGCCGACAACAGCTTGTCGGCGAACAGGCCCTCCCCGCGCGAACTGAACCGCTCGTAGAGGGACGCCGTCAGCACATGGGCGGGAACGCCCTCCTCCACGGCGGCCAGCACCGTCCAACGTCCTTCCCCGGAGTCGGACACCCGGCCGCTGAACTCGGTGAGTCCGGGATCCTCCTGCAGCGCGGCGGCGGTGAGGTCGAGCAGCCAGGAACTGACCACGCTGCCCCGCCGCCACACCTCGGCGATCGCGGTGGTGTCGAGGTCGTACTGGTAGTACTCCGGGTTGCCCAGCGGGGCGGTCTCGGCGTTGTGCTCGGCGGACGTCGTGCCGATGTTCGCCTTGTCGAGCACCGCGAACCCCTCGGCGAAGGCGGCCATCATGCCGTACTCGATGCCGTTGTGCACCATCTTGACGAAGTGACCGGCGCCGTTCGGGCCGCAGTACAGGTATCCCTTCTCGGCCTGGGTGATCTCGCCGGTCCGGCCCGGGGTCCGCGGGATGGTGCCGACGCCGGGTGCGATCGTCTCGAACAGCGGCTCCAGGCGGGCCACGACCCCCGGTTCGCCGCCGATCATCAGACAGAAGCCGCGTTCCAGTCCGAACACCCCCCCGGAGGTGCCGACGTCGACGTAGTGGATGCCCCGCTCGACGAGCGACGCGGCACGCAGGATGTCATCCCGGTAGTAGGAGTTGCCGCCGTCGATGATCACGTCGTCCGGCGCGAAGTGCTCGGCCAGGGCCGAGACGGTCTCACCGGTCAGCCCGGCGGGCACCATGATCCAGGCAGCCCGGGGTGGACGCAGGGCCGCGGCGAACTCGGCGAGGCTCCGCGTCTCCGTGGCGCCCTCCGCAGCCAGGGCCTTGACGGCCTCGGGGTTGACGTCGTAGACCACGCATTCGTGACCACCGCGGATCAGCCGGCGCACCAGGTTGGCACCCATCCGGCCGAGTCCGATCATCCCGAGCTGCATCTTCATCTCTCCGCTGGTTCGTCTCGATGGCCCGCTCCGGCGTGTCGCCGGGACGGGCCCGGCCCGGCGCTCCTGACGCCATTCTCCGTGCTGCATCCGTGCTTCCCCGTCCGTGGTGCACGTGCTTCTCGTCTCCGGGCCGGCGCCCGCGCCGGCCCGGCCACGGACCGTCCGGACCGGGACCCCGAAAGTTCCCGATGATCTTCGGTTGGCGTGGATCGAGCGGCAGATTGTGACGAGTAGCGACGGAGGGCTTGTGAGCGAGCCGGGTAGGGCAGGGGAGGCGGCCATGGATGCCGACGTGGACGTGATCGTGCTCGGCGCCGGGCCCGCGGGCGAGAACGTCGCCGGCCGCTGTGCCGACGCTGGTCTGTCCGTCATCGTCGTCGAACGCGAGCTCGTCGGCGGGGAGTGCAGCTACTGGGGCTGTATCCCGAGCAAGACCCTCTTGCGGCCGGGGGAGGTGCTGGCGGCGGCCCGCCGCGTTCCCGGCGCGGCGTCGGCGGTCACCGGACCCGTCGACGTCGCCGCGGCGTTCGCCCGGCGAGACTGGATGGTGGGCGACTACTCCGATTCCTCCCAGGTGCCCTGGCTGGTCGACAAGGGCGTCGAGTTGGTGCGCGGGACCGGGCGCCTGGCGGGGCCCGCCGGCCGGGTCGCGGTGACGCTGCTGGACGGCACCCGCCGGGTGCTGACCGCGTCCCGAGCCGTGGTCGTGGCCACCGGGACGCGGGCCACTGTTCCACCGATCCCCGGCCTCGCCGACGCCGAACCGTGGGACAACCGGACCGCGACCGGCGCGCGGAAGGTCCCGCACCGCCTCGTGGTGCTTGGCGGCGGCGCCGTGGGGGTGGAACTGGCCCAGGCCTTCCGCCGGCTCGGTAGCGCGGAGGTGACCTTGATCGAGGGGTCACCCCGGCTGCTCGTCCGGGAGGAGGAGTTCGTCGGCGAGCAGTTGCGGGCCGCCTTCGAGGCGGCCGGCATCACGGTGCGGCTCGGAAGCCGGGCGGTCGAGGTCCGCCGGGCCCGGACGGGACCGGACGGCCCGGCCGGGCCGGTGACCGTCACGGTGGAGTCGGCTGAGTCGGCTGAGTCGGCTGAGTCGGCTGAGTCGGGTGAGTCGGGTGAGTCGGGTGAGCGGCGGCCGCGCCGCGATGCCGTGGTCGCCGACGAGATTCTGGTCGCCGTCGGGCGCACCCCGGCGACCGGCGATCTGGGCCTGGAGACAGTGGGCCTGCAACCCGGGCGGTTCATCGAGGTCGACGACCGGCTCCGCGCGGTCGGCGTGGCGGGGGACTGGCTCTACGCGGTCGGCGACGTCTGCGGCCGCGCGCTGCTCACCCACATGGGCAAGTACCAGGCCCGGCTGGCGGCCGACGTCATCACTGGCCGCCGGGACCTCGCCGGCGCTCCCGTGCGCGGCCTGGCCGACCCGGCGGCCGTCCCGCGGGTGACCTTCACCGATCCGCAGGTCAGCGCGGTCGGACTGACCGAGCGGGCCGCGCGGGAGGCCGGGATCGCCGTGCGGGCCGTGAGCGTGCCGACCGGATCGGTGGCCGGCGCGTCGGTGCGGGGGGAGGAGATCACGGGCACGTCGAAGATCGTCGTGGACGAGGCCCGCCGGGTGCTCGTGGGAGCGACCTTCACCGGTCCGGACACCCAGGAGATGGTGCACGCGGCCACGATCGCGATCGTCGGAGAGGTGCCGTTGGAGCGGCTGTGGCACGCGGTCCCGTCGTTCCCGACAGTCAGCGAGGTCTGGCTGCGACTGTTGGAGGTATACGGATGACGTCGTTGCGTGGACGTCGTTGCGTGGACGTCGTTGCGCGGACCGCGGCACCGAACCGCCTGGGCGGGGCCGCGGATCGGGTTGGCCGAGCCTTCAGGGTGGTCCGCCGGTCGCAGCCGGGGCGCGGTGGTTCGTCCGGCCCAGCCGGCGCACGTCGGGCGCGCCGAGCCGGGCCGCGTCGGCGGTCGCGTCGTCGGCTTGCCGCTGCGAGGCACGTTCGGCCTCCACCCGGGCGAGGTAGTGCGCGACCTCGCGGGCGCGGGTCGCCTGGTCCCAGCCGAGCACGGGGGCGATGAGATCGGCCACGTGCTCGGCGGCCTCCACCCCCCGGTCGATGGTCTCGATCGAGACGCGGGTCCGCCGGGTGAGCACGTCCTCCAGGTGCAGCGCCCCCTCGTGGGAGGCCGCGTAAACCGCCTCCGCGGCCAGGTAGGTCGATGCCCCGCGCAGCGGCTGGGCGAGATCCGGCCGCGTCTCGATGAGGTCCAGAAGCTCCTCGGTGAGGGTGCCGTAGCGGTGCAGGAGGTGCTCGATCCAGCCGACGTGCAGCCCCGCGCGGCGGGCGAGGGTCTCCCGGGCGTTCCACAGCGCGGGGAACCCGTCCGCGCCGAGCAACGGGATCTTCTCGGTGCACGACGGCGGCACCGCCCGGTTCATGCCGTGCACGGCCGCGTCGACGGCGTCGGCGGCCATCACCCGGTAGGTCGTGTACTTCCCGCCGGCGACCATCGTCAGCCCGGAGAGGGGGCTGACCACGGCATGCTCGCGGGACAGCCGCGAGGTGTCCTCGGACTCCCCGGCGAGCAGCGGGCGCAGCCCGGCGTACACCCCGGTGATGTCCGCCGCCGTGAGCGGCGTGCGCAGCACCCGGTTGACCGTGCCGAGCAGGTAGTCGATGTCGGCGCTGCTGGCCGCCGGATGGGCGAGGTCGAGGCTCCAGTCGGTGTCGGTGGTGCCGATGATCCAGTGGCTGCCCCACGGGATGACGAACAGCACGCTCTTCTCGGTGCGCAGGATCAGGCCGGTGACGCCATGGATGCGGTCGCGGGGCACGACGATGTGCACTCCCTTGGAGGCCCGGACCGACAGCTGGCCACGCCCGCCTACCATCGCCTGGATCTCGTCGGTCCACACCCCGGCGGCGTTGATCGTCTGGCGGGCCCGCAGCTCGATCTCGGCGCCCGACTCGAGGTCACGCACCCGCACGCCGGCGACCCGGTCGCCCTCCCGCAGGAAGCCGGTGACCCGCGCGCTGGTCGCGATGAGCGCCCCGTAGCGAGCAGCGGTCCGCGCGACGAACACGGTGTGCCGTGCATCGTCGACCTGGCCGTCCCAGTACTGGATCGCGCCGACGAGGGCGTCCGGGCGCAGCGACGGGAACTCCCGCAGCGCAGCCTTGCGGGTCAGGTGCCGGTGATGGGGCATGGTGGCGTCGCCGCCCGGCCCGACGCGGGCCAGCCCCTGCCCGAGGGTGTCGTAGAGCAGCACGCCACTGCCGATGTAGGCACGTTCCCAACCGTGGCGGGTCAACGGCAGCAGGAACGGGATGGCCCGGACCAGATGGGGCGCGAGCGTGTCCAGCATGAGGGACCGCTCCCGCAGCGCCTCCCGGACCAGCGGGGCGTTGAGCTGCTCGAGATACCGCAGCCCGCCGTGGATGAGCTTGCTCGACCGGCTGGACGTGCCGGCGGCGAGGTCGCGCGCCTCGACCAGGGCGACGGACAGGCCCCGGGTCACCGCGTCCAGCGCCACCCCCGTACCGGTGACCCCGCCGCCGATCACGGCCACATCCACCGGATCCGCTCCCATCCGGCGCAGTGCCTCGGCGCGGCCGACCTGGTCGAGCCGGGCGGTCGGGGTTCCGTGTCTGGTCGGCGTCATCGCCAGTTGCTTCCTCTCCTGCGAACGTCCTCGCGTCCCGTCGCCGTGATCGCCCGGGACGCTCCGGCGGCTCGCCACCCATCGTGCCGGCTGTCGGTGTCCGGTGTCCGGCGCCCGGGCGCGGGATCGCTGAACGTCCATGAACGTCTGTGAACGTCCGGCCGGGGCGTGGTGGGATGCGAGTGCGACCGTCCCGGGATCCCGCGTAAGGCGACCAGATGGGCGACCAGACGGAGGTCAACACCAGATGGAGGTCAACGCATGGACCTGACCCACCCGCCGGCCGAGGAACGGTTCCGTGCCGAGTTGCGGGCCTGGCTCGCCGAGAACATCCCCGCCGCCTGGACGGAGCCCGGGTTCTGGGCCGGTGTGGGGGAGGCCGAGGGCTTCGACCTGCGGCGGGACTGGGAACGGCGCAAGGCGCTCGCGGGCTTCGCCGGGATCGACTGGCCGGTGGAGTACGGCGGCCGGGGCGGTACCCCGGGGATGCGGGCCATCTACGACCAGGAGACGCAGCTCGCCCGGGCGCCGCGCTCGGTCAACACGCTGGGCCTGGCCTTCCTCGCGCCGACGGTGATGACGGTCGGGACGCCCGAGCAGAAGCGCGACATCCTCGGGCCGATGCTGCGCAACGAGGTGATCTGGTGCCAGGGCTTCTCGGAACCCGGCGCGGGCTCCGACCTCGCGGCGCTGCGTACGTCCGGGGTGCTCGACGGGGACGAGTACGTGGTCAACGGGCAGAAGGTCTGGACGACGTTCGCGAACCGCGGCGACAAGATCTTCACCCTGGTCCGGACCGAGCCCGGCAGCCGGCGCCATCACGGCATCTCGCTGCTGCTCATCGACATGCACGCTCCCGGGGTGGAGGTCCGGCCGATCCGGCAGATGAGCGGCGTCAGCGAGTTCGGCGAGGTCTTCCTCACCGACGTGCGGGTGGCGGCGTCGGAGTGCCTGGGCGGGATCGGCAACGGCTGGGCGACGGCGATGCTTCTGCTGTCGTTCGAGCGCGGCGCGTCCGGGATCAGTCAGTACACCGGCTTCCGGCGCAGCTACGACGAGATCGTCCGGGTCGCCCGGGCGCTCGGGCGCGACACCGACCCGGTGCTGCGCCAGGAGCTGGGCCGGCGCATGGTCGAGCTCGAATGCCTGCGCTACCACTCGATGCACGTCCTCACCCAGGTAGAGCAGGGCCATGACCTGGGGGCCGAGTCGTCGATCACCAAACTGCAGTGGTCGGAGACGTACCAGGACCTGTTCGAGACCTTTGATGCGCTGCTCGGCGCCGATGTGGCGCTCACCCACCCCACCGCGGACCTCGATCTGACGACGCTGCGGCAGGAGAGCTTCTGGACCCGCTCCGTCACCATCTGGGGTGGATCCTCGCAGGTACAGCGCACGATCGTCGCGGAGCGGGTCCTCGGCCTGCCACGCAGATCATGATCATGGTCGCGATTCGGGCCCGTGCCCGTGCCCGCTCCTGTTCATCCCGCTGATCCCGCCTCGCCCCGCCTCCGGAGGTCCGAGCCCGTGTTCTTCGCCCTCACCGACGAGCAGCGCGCGCTCGCCGCCACCGTCCGGGACTTCCTGGCCGACCGCTTCGATCTGACCGCCGTCCGCGCGGTCTTCACCGATCCCGACGGTGACGGGCACCCCCCCGAGCTGTGGAAGGCGATCGGCGAACAGGGCTGGCTCGCGGTGTGCGTGCCCGCGCGGTTCGACGGTCTCGGGCTCGGGTTGCTCGACGCACAGATCATCGCGCGGGCGTTCGGAGCGGGGGTGATCCCGGGGCCCTGGCTGCCGACCGTGCTCGCGGGCGAGGCGGTGCGGCTCGCCGGCTCGGCGGACCAGGCGGCGGCGGTGCTCGCCCCCCTCGCCGCCGGGGACCTGGTGGCCACCGTGGCGCTGCGGGGCCCGGGCGGGGGATACGACCGTACCGGCATCGCGGTCCGCGCGACCGCGGGCGGTCGGCTGGGCGGTGTCGCGTCCGGCGTCGAGTATCTCGAGGTCGCCGGGCTCGTGGTGGTCGCTGCCGTCGACCCCGCCGGGGTCGGGCTCTATCTGCTCGATCCGCGTGGCCCGGGGGTGACGGTCACCACCCAGCGCGGCTTCGACGGCACCACCCGGCTGGCCTCGCTGTCTCTGGCCGACGCGCCCGCGACCCGGCTGCCGGCCTCCGACCCCGCGGTCGCCGCGGACCTGGTCCGTCGTGGCGCACTGCTCACGGCCGCGGACCTCGTCGGTGTCGCGCGAGCCGCGCTGACCCGGACCGTCGCCCACGACATCGATCGGGTGCAGTTCGGCCGGCCGGTCGGTTCGTTCCAGGCGCTCGCGCACCATCTCGCCGATCTGCATGTCGCTGTCACGATGGCCGAGCATGCGGTGCTGTACGCGGCGCACGCGCTCGACACTGCCCTGCCCGACGCGGAGCTGGCGCTCGCGGTGGCGAAGAGCAAGGCCAACCAGGCCGCCGGGGAGGCCACCGCGGCGATGATCCAGTACCACGGGGGGATCGGCTACACCTGGGAGCATGACGCGCACTTCTTTTACAAGCGGGCCAAACGCCAGATTCCTGCTTTTGGTGACACCCCTGCGCATCTGGAGCGCATCGCGGTGCTGACCGTCGACGCATTGCCCTGACCGCACCCGGTCCCGCAGCACTCGCAGCGGTGCTGGTTCCTCGGCGGTGCTGGTCCTCAGCGCGTCAGCGTATGGTCGAACAGCTGCCGGGCCGGGCCCAGGGCCGCCCGGCGGTCGGCGGGAGCCAGCCCGATGCGCGTCCGGCGATCCAGCAGGTCCGCCGGGTCGAGCGCGCCTTCGTCCCGCACCGCGAACAGCAGCTCCGCGCCGGTGACCGGCGTCCCCTCGGCGACGGGTGCCAGCAGGTCGGGGTCGCCGTCGGCCAGGGCCAGCACCCTCGGTGCCTCCGTCCCGTACCGCTCGACCAGACGGCGCGGCGCGGCCACCGTGGCGAGGACCGATCGAGGTGCCGCACCGACCAGGCCGAGCCGCCGGGTACGGCAGGGGCCGGCGTCGAGGTCGCCCACCGCGACGGCGGCGTCCACCGCGTCGGCGGCCATCCGTCGATAGGTCGTCAGTTTGCCGCCGACCACCGTGACCAGGCCGCCCGGGTCGGTCCGCACCAGGTGCCGTCGGGAGAGATCGGCGGTGCGGGCGGCGCTGGTACGGGTGGCGGCGCTGGTACGGGTGGCGGCGCTGTGGGGAACGACGGTGTGGTCGGTGGCGGTGTGGTCGGTGGCGGTGTCGAGCAGTGGGCGCAGGCCCGCGAAGGCGCCCAGCCGGTCCGCCGGGTCGATGGGGGTGGCCAGCACGTTCGAGACGATGCCCAGCAGCTGCGCGATCTCGTCCTCGTCGGGCACCGGGACGTCGACGACCTCCTCGACCGGCACGTCGGTCAACCCGACGTAGACGCGGCCGTCGTCCTGGGGCAGCATCAGCGCGAACCGGTTCCGTTCACCCGGCATCGGCAGGGACAGCGCCGCGCGGGTCCCGGCCAGGACGGTGGAGCGCAGCACGAGGTGGGTGCCGCGGCTCGGCCGCAGCCGGATCCCCGGAGCCAGGGCCGGCGCCCACACACCGGTGGCATTGACCACCGTCCGCGCACGCAGGGTGATCCGGGTACCGGTGAGGGTGTCCACCGCGGTCGCCTCGATCCCACGACAACCGTGCCGGCTCGGGCCGCGGGGTCCGCCGTCGAGGCCACCGCCGTCGAGGCCGGTCACCCGCAGCCGGGTCAGGATCCGGGCGCCGAATCCGGCTGCGGTCCGGGCCAGCGCGACTACGAGACGGGCGTCGTCGACGAGCTGGCCGTCCCAGTGCAGCACCCCGCCGCGCAGTCCGGCTTCCCGGAGCGCGGGAGCCACCCCGAGCGTCTCCACGGCGGTCAGCCGGCGTGGGCCGGGCAGGACCGCGCGGGGCGTGCCCGCGCCGCGGCGCAGCAGGTCGCCGAGCCACACCCCGGCCTGGACCAGCGCGGCGTTCGACCGCGGTACTCCCGGGGTCAGCGGGGTGAGTATGGGCAGCGCCCGCACGAGATGGGGCGCGGTGTGCCGCATCAGGATGTCGCGCTCGATGGCGCTCTCCCGCGCCAGCGCCACATCTCCGGTGGCCAGGTAACGCAGCCCGCCGTGAACGAGTTTGGAACTCCATCGGCTCGTGCCGAAGGCGAGGTCGTGCGCCTCGGCGAGGACGACGGACAGGCCGCGGGAGGCGGCGTCCAGGGCCACCCCAGCCCCGGTGACCCCACCGCCGATCACCAGCAGGTCCACCGGGCCGCCAGCCGCGACGGCGGCCAGTTCCCGTTCCCGCCGTCCGGCGTTCAACGAGGTCGCCGTGGTCGGCGGGAGCGCCGGAACCGTCATGGTGATCCCCCAGTGCTCTCCTTGACCGGCTCCGGCGCGAGGTAGCCGCGCAGGAGCCGGCGCAGTTCGGCGGTCCGGGTCGCAGCGGGGACACCGCAGCCGAGGGCCTCGGCGGACAGGACGAAGGACTGCACGACGAGCAGGACCGTGAAGGCCAGCGCCGACGGGTCCGCGGGCCGCACGGCGCCGTTCGCCGCGGCGGTGCGGAACTGGCTCGTCAGCAGGTCCAGGATCATCTGTTGGGTGGCGCCACGTCGCTCGATCAGGTACGGGATCAGCAGCTCGGGATCCGTGTCGATGATCCGCAGATAGAGCGGGTTGGTGCGGAACGCCTCCACCGTCGCGATGATGTGCTCGACGAGATCGTCGGCCAGCCCGCCGTCCGGAGGCCCGCCGTCCGGCCCGGCCTGGGCCATGGCCGACGCGGCCGTCACAACCTGGGTCCACTCGCGCGTCATCACATCACCGACCAGTGAGCGCAGGTCCGGCCAGCGTCGATAGAGGGTCATCCGGCTCACTCCGGCGCGGCGCGCTACCTCGGTCATGGTGGTCCGCCGGACCCCGACCGCCAGCAGGGATGCCTTGGCCGCGTCGAGGACGGCCTCCTCGCCTGCGAGAGCCATCCGGCAGCCCTTCCTCCGGCCCGTCGCCACGGGCGCGGGGAGCGGCGCCGCCGCGCGGGATGTGTCATCGTAGGACGAGACCTTGTGACAATGTGACGTTGGCTGTCCCACTGTCTCGTGGGAGATTCTACCGAGGCACCACCGGAGCGGACAGGCGGTACGCACGCCGATGACGAGCACCGACGAGGCCCACGAGAAAGCCCGTGAGATCCTCCTGACCGAATCTGTCTGGTGGGGCTGGGGCCCCGCCGAGGCGCATGACCCACTGCCCGATTCCACCCGCCTTCTGCTGGCTCGGCTCGGCATTCCCGCCTGTCCTCGCCCGCCCGTCCCGCTCGCCGAGGTACGCCTGCCCGCGTCGCGGCTGCCGGATCCGGCCCGGGCCGCGCTCGCGGCGGTCGTTGGGGACGGCGAGGTCCGGGTGGACGATGTCGCGCGCATCCGGCACTGCCGGGGCCGCTCGACGACCGATCTGTTGCGCCTGCGGGCCGGGGACGCCTCCGCCGCGCCCGACGCGGTCGTCCGGCCCGCCGATCATGACGAGGTGCTCGGCGTGCTGCGGGTCGCGACCAGAGAGCACCTCGTGGTCGTGCCGTTCGGGGGCGGTACCTCGGTCGTCGGCGGCCTTGCGCCGCCCGAGCGTGGCGACCGTGCCGTCGTCGCCCTCGACCTCGCCCGGCTGGACCGGCTCGGCCGGGTGGATCCCGACTCCGGCACCGCGGAGCTCGGCGCCGGGCTGCGGGGCCCCCGGGCCGAGGCGTTGCTGGCCGAGCACGGTCTCACACTCGGGCACGTCCCCCAGTCCTGGGAGTATGCCACCATCGGTGGCTACGCGGCGACCAGATCCAGCGGCCAGGCGTCCGGGGGCTACGGCCGGTTCGACGAACTGGTCGTCGGCCTGCGGGTGGCCACGCCGGTGGGTGGCTGGGAGCTCGGCCGCGCCCCGGCGTCGGCCGCTGGACCGGACCTGCGGGAGCTGCTACTCGGCTCCGAGGGAGCCTTCGGGGTGATCACCCAGGTCGTCGTCCGGGTCCGGCCGCTGCCGGCCCGGCGCGGCTACGAGGCCTGGTCGGTGCCCGACTTCGCGACCGGCACCCGGCTGCTGCGCTCACTCGCCGCCGGCGACCTGCGGCCGACGGTATGCCGGTTGTCCGACGAGACGGAGACCGTCGCGGGGCTCGCGCGGCCGACCCGGTCGGGCGGCGAGCGCGGGGGTGGCGCCGTCGGCTGCTACCTGGTGACCGGCTACGAAGGCGACGATCGCGCGGTGGAACAGCGTTCCGCGGCGGTCGCCGCTGTCCTGCTCGCCGGGGGCGCCAGGCGGCTCGGCGCGGCGGCCGGCCAGGACTGGGAGCAGAGTCGGTTCCGGGCGCCCTACCTGCGCGACGCGCTGCTGGACCAGGGCATCTTCGCCGAGACCCTGGAAACGGCGGGATTCTGGACGGCGCTGCCCGGGCTGTACGCGGCCGTCCGAGACGCGCTCACCACGACGCTGGCCGCCGCCGGCCTGGCACCGGTCGTCATGTGCCACATTTCTCATCTGTACGCCACGGGGGCTTCGCTCTACTTCACCGTCGTCTGCGGCGAGGGCGACGACCCGATCGGGAGCTGGCGGGCGGCCAAGGCCGCGGCCACGGACGCGGTCGTCGCCACGGGCGGCACGATCACCCACCACCACGCGGTCGGAACGGAGCACCGGCCCTGGCTCGACGCCGAGATCGGCGATCTCGGCGTCGAGGTGCTCCGGGCGGTCAAACGGACGCTGGACCCGGCCGGCATCCTCAACCCCGGGGTTCTCGTCGTCTGAGGGCACTACCGGGCGCACCGGGTCGACCCGGGGGGAGCCCGGGTAGACCAAGGGTGTGGAGACCATTGCCGCCTGTGTGGTTGTCCTGCTCTTCCTGCTGATTCCGGTGGTCATCGTCGGTGCGGCCCTGGGCTGGGCCTACCACCGTTGCGCGCCGCTGCGGGCCCGGGCGGCCGTCGAGGCCGCCCGGGAGCAGCGGGCCCACCCCTGAAGACCGGGGTCGCGGCGGCTCGGAGCGGCCGACCGGCTCCGCCCGGCCCGATCAGGCCGGGCGGAGCGTCGATCCCCGGGATGTCCGGACAGCGTCTCCGTCAGGATGAAGCCATGAGCACCGGACCGTGCGAGCCGGCTCCGGGTCACCCCGGCGGGCCGGGCGGTGGCGTCGACCGTGATCGTGACCGTGCCGGGGACCGTGCCGGGGACCCGGAGTTCGCCCCGGCGACCCGCGGCCTCGTCGTCGTGGGACCGGGGGCGAGCTTCGGTTCCGACCTGTTGCGCCGGTTCGGCCGGGAGGGGTTCGCCCTGGGGGTCGTCTCCCGGTCTGCCGACACGCTGACCCGGGTGAGAGACGAGCTCGCCGAGGACGGCCTGGCGGTGCACGGCGCCGTCGCCGACGTCACCGACCAGCCGGCTCTCACCACGGCCATCCAGCGGGTGGCGGCCGACGTCGGGGGGCTGACGGCGCTCGTCTACAACGCCAAGCTCAGCATCCGCGGCGGCGCCCTCACGGTGAAGGCCGAGACGATGAACCAGACCCTTGCGGTGAACGTCACGGGCGCGCTCACCGCGGTGCAGGTGGCGGCAGACCTCCTCGTGGACCGGCCGGCCGCGACCATCCTGTTGACCACGGCCGGATCGCGCACCGAGCCGGTGGCCGGCCGGTTCGCGCTGGCGATCGGCAAGGCAGGCCTCGCCGCCCTCGCCGATGCGGTACGGCCGATGCTGGCCGCGCGGGGTGTCCGGCTGCGCACGGTGGTTCTCGACGGCAGGGTGGACGCCGCGGGCCCGCTACGTCCGGGGGTGGTCGCGGACCACTTCTGGCAGGCGTTCGCCGCCCCGCGCGGCGACGTTTTCCGGCTCGCACCGGACAGACGGGCCACTCCGGTGGCGCAGCTCCCGCTGGAGGTGTGAGCTGGTGGCGGCTGGCAGATCATGCTCCGGGCGGCGATCGATGGCATCTGGTTTGCCCGGTCTGGTCGGTCAAGTCGGGAATCCAACACCGATGTCGCACGGATAGATCGGACCCGCGGCCGTGTGGAAGGCACGGAGCATGCGACGATCCGGCAGGGCCAGGCACAGGACAACAGCCAGGCGGACATCGACAGGGCGACGGCGTGCTCCGGCGCAGCATGGCAGGAGATGGACCGGTGAACGACGGACGTGACGGTGACGGGCAGCAGCCTGCGGACAGCACCCATGGGATGCCTCCGGACGGTGATGGGACGCGGCCCGCGAACCAGAACAGGCCGGCCCGTCCGGGCGCCCCGGTGGGACCACCGCCGCCTGCGGACTCGTTCCGGCCGGCGCGGCCGGTCGCGCCGACCCGGAGGGGCGACCGGCCGACGGGTTATGAGCCGCCGGCCGGTTATGAGCCGTGGGCCGGCTCCGGCGCTCAGGGTGGCTACGACGGCACCACGGTCCTGGGCGCGGCGCCCGGGACCATGGGGATGGGGAACATCACCGCAGGCGAGGGCGGCGGATCCCACGATCGGCTGCCCGGCGCCGTCGGCGGGGGTGGTAAGGGCCCGGATGGATTCGCCGGGGCGCCAAGCGGCGGCACGCCCGCCGTGCCCGCCAAGCCGCGTCGTCGGCGCCGGAAACTGCTCATCGCGCTGGTCGCCCTGATCGTCCTGTTCGTCGTGGGCGACCGGGTCAGCGTGGTGATAGCCAAGGATCAGATGCGCAAGCAGGTCGAGGCCGGCGTAGCCGAGAACATCAAGCCGGGTGATCCTGTCCCGACGGTCAAGAGCGTGAGCATCGGCGGATTCCCGTTCCTTACCCAGGTCCTGTTCGGAAAGTTCACCAACATCGGAGTAGAGATCGAGGGCATCCCGACGCCGGGTCCGAAGATCTCGTCGGTGAAGGCCAATCTGAAGGGTGTACACGTACCGCTCGGTGATGCCATCACCGACAATGTCGGGCAGGTGCCCGTCGATCGCGTGCGGGCCACTGTGGGCATGACCTACAACGACCTCAACGCCTACCTCGCCGGGCAGCAGGTGCAGGTGGAGCCGGTCGACGGAGGAAAGAAGATCGAGGTGACTGGCACCGTCAACGTGCCGGTGCTGGGTACCCAGCAGGTCGGTGGGATCACGACGTTCGAGGTCCGGGACAACATGCTCACCCTGGTGCCGAGCGAGGTGAAGCTCACCGGAGCTGTGAACCTCGGATTCAGCGTCCCCGGAGAACTCCTGCCGTCCATCCCGATCCCGATCTCCGGTCTGCCATTCAACCTCCGCATCGTCGAGGCATCCACGAACGCGACCGGTCTCTCACTCACCGCGACTGCCGAGGACGTGGTGCTCCCGGCGTCCTGAGTCCTGAGCGGCGGCCCTGAGTCCTGACATGATTTCCGCCACAGTTGTGCCAGTCCGGAATGCCTCGCGCGCGGTGGTCGAGCCGTACCGACCGCACTCCCCCCGGTCGGGGCCCGGATCGGATACGGTCGAGGCCGCCCGTGGCCCCTCTCTTCCCGGACTACGTCCTTCCCGGAGTGCGTCGACCTGTCGACGATCGTTCGACGCGCGGCACCTCCCGGCGTTTCATCAGCCGATTTTCGGTGGTCGTCCGTTGGCTGATCGTCCGCTTTCGTGGCGTGCGTCCCGGGTGCCGCCGAGGCCTGCGGTCGCTGGTCGGGTCGGCGACAGATGCCACTGTCGGGGACCGTCGGCCGTCATTCTCATAGGGTGCCGGACGGGGGGCATGCGTCATCGTCATCACTTCCGGGGCACGGTCACCGAGCTTTCGCGACACGGTCACCGAGACGATCTGATCACCCAAGGTGACGCGGCCCGGAAGGTTTCGAGCAGGGCAACCGGTAAATCGACCGATCATGAGGCGGCAGGAACCCGAGAGATGCCCGGAAGTCGACGCGACGGCAACGATCGCCGTTCAGCTGGTGGTAAATCGTCACCCGGGGTGGATCAAGGTCATCCCTCGACGCTACGATCGGGCATCCGGCGTGATCGGGCGGCCCGAGTAGCCGCGCGACGTGGTGACCCGGCACGCCATGGTGGCACCGCAGTACCTGGTAAAACCGCACAGCGTAGTGACACCGCACAACGTAGTGACAAGGTGGAGTTCGGCGGGACATCCCGGCCAGCGTCCCGTCGCGAAGGGGGAAACACGTGCAGACGACCTTCCTGAGAGTCGTCACCGAGGCCGGTGCGGCCACCGTGCCGGCCGAGGCGCAGTTCATCGTCGGCCGTGCCCGGACCGCCGACTACGTCATAGCGGACAGTCGGGTCTCCCGTCGCCATCTCCTCCTTGAGCAGACCGGCAGCGGGTGGGTTGTTCGGGACATCAGTTCCAACGGCACCTGGATCGACGGGCAGCGCATGCCCGAGACCGTCCCGGTGCACGGTGAGGTGAGGCTTCGTCTCGGCACTCCGACCGGGCCCGAGGTCGTCATCCATCCCCAGGTGCCGGAAGGCCGCAGGCCGCTGGACGAGCCGGAGTACGACCCCGGTTACGACATGCAGACGATGCTGCCCAATGCCGCCGGTTACTCTCCGCCGCGGCCCACGGGCTCCTCGCGAGGTGGGCGCGGGACCTCGCATCAGGGGCCGACCGATCCGTCCCAGCGTGGGCACGACTACGACGACCAGGGCCAGGGCGAACGGGTGAGTGGCGTCACCAGCCTCGAGCAGGAGCACGAGCGGCGAACCACCTATCGGCTGCGCCCGGGCACGATGTCGATCGGCCGTGCCCGCGACAATGACATCGTCATTACCGACCTGCTCGCCTCCCGCCGGCACGCCGAGCTCTACATCGGCCGGTCCGGACTGCAGATCGCCGACCTCGACTCCGCAAACGGCGTGTTCGTCAACGGTCGTCGGATCAACCGGGCGCCCGTCGGCCAGGGCGACGTCATCGCCGTCGGTCACCACGTCTTCCAGCTTGAGGGCGACCAACTCGTCGAGTACATCGACTCCGGTGACGTCAGCTTCGAGGCCGACGCCCTGAACGTCTGGGCCGGTCAGAAGCAGCTCATGCACGACATGACGTTCAAGCTGCCCGGCCGGGCGCTGCTGGGCGTCGTCGGGCCGTCCGGGGCGGGCAAGTCGACGCTGCTCAACGCGCTCACCGGCTTCCGCCCCGCGGACAAGGGCACCGTGCGCTACGCCGGCCGGGACCTCTACTCCGAGTACGACGAACTGCGGCGCCGGATCGGCTACGTGCCGCAGGAGGACCTGCTGCACACCTCGCTCACCGTCCGCAAGGCGCTCGAATTCGGCGCCGAGCTGCGCTTCCCGCCGGACGTCACGAAGGCGGAGCGGCGCACCCGGGTCGATGAGGTGCTCGCCGAGCTGGGTCTCACCCAGCACGCCAACACCCAGGTCTCCCGGCTGTCCGGCGGCCAGCGCAAGCGGACCTCGGTGGCCTTGGAGCTGCTGACCCGGCCGACCCTGCTCTACCTCGACGAGCCGACCTCCGGCCTCGACCCGGGCATGGACAAGAACGTCATGGAGTCGCTGCGCAAGCTCGCGGACGACGGCCGGACGGTCATCGTGGTCACCCACAGCGTCGCCCAACTCGACCTGTGCGACTACATCCTCGTCCTCGCTCCCGGCGGCTACGTGGCCTACTTCGGTCCGCCGCAGGACGCGCTGCCCTTCTTCGGTAAGCGGGACTACCCGGACGTCTTCCTCACTCTGGAGGCGACGCCGGGGGCCGAGTCGGCCGCCAAGTTCCGCAACTCGCGCTACTACGTGCCCGCCTCGATCACCGCTCCGTCGGCCCGGCCGGCTCCCGAGGAGCTGCCGTCCCTGCGGCAGCAGTCGGTGATCTCGCAGCTCGTGACGCTGAGCCGACGAACAATGGCCGTCGTCGCATCCGACAAGTCATACCTGCGGCTCATCATCGCCTTCCCGTTCCTGCTCGGGCTGATACCCAGGGCCATCGGCGGGAACTTTGATCTCACGGCCGAACAGGCCAAACAGTTCTCGCCGAACTCGGATGCCCCGACAGTTCTTTTGATCATGGTTCTCTGCGCCTGTTTCATGGGCATGGCGAACTCGGTCAGAGAGATCGTCAAGGAACGGGCGATCTACCGAAGAGAGAGAGCCATCGGTCTGTCCCGGACCGCGTATGTCGGTTCGAAGATCCTCGTTCTTATCGTGATCACTGTCGCCCAGGCGATCCCGTTCACGTTGATCGGTCTTGCCGGGCGAACGCCGGACAAGGGTGTCGTGCTCGGGAACGCCCTGCTCGAACTGCTCATCGCCGTGATCGTGGTCTCGCTTGCGTCGGCCATGCTCGGGCTGGTGATCTCGGCGATGGTCGACAACGCGGACAAGACCATGCCGCTCCTGGTGTTGATCACCATGGCCCAGCTCATCTTCAGCGGTGGTATCGTGCCGGTGAAGGGCACGCCCGGTCTGGAGCAGATCAGCTACATCGCGCCGGCCCGCTGGGGCTTCGCGTCGATGGCCTCGGTCGGTGACCTGAACCGCATCACCCTGGCCGGCGTGCTGCGGCCGGACAACCAGAAGCCGGTGAACCCGAAGGTCGTTGACGACCCCTTCTTCGACCACAGCGCTTCGGCGTACCTCACCGACATCGTCGCCGGTCTCGTCGTCGGCGTCTTTCTCGTGATCATCACCTCCCTCCTGATCCGCCGGATGGACCCGAAGACCGTCAAACGCGCCGCCGCCGCACCGGTCAGCGGCGCACCCCGCTAGGCCCCTTGCCTATCCAGAGGGATAAACGGGCACAAAAGCCTCTGGGCAGGCAAGGAAGTCGGGAGCCTCGGGCGCCGTCCGTCCCGGCTTCCCCGGGACGGACGGCGGGGATTCACGCTTCGGCAGAGCCACCCGCGCGGGATCGGAGAAGTGCCATCCGGACGACTTCCGTCGTCCTCGCAGCTCCCGTCGTGACATCGCGCCAGACGCTGACGAAGTCCCCCTTCGCCGGGCAGCGCGACATCGACGGGTTCGTCGGGCCGCCAGCGGGAGAGGGCGGGAAGGCCGTGCAGTCGGGCCGCAGTACGTCCGCAGATCGTCCCTGCGACGATCGACAGCGCCGCTCGGGCAGGGCCCGGATTTCGTCCCGAACGGGCGGCATGGGCAACGTGCCCCGCACCGGGGAGGTCCAGCCGTGCCTGCGTCTACGAACGCTGATCGTTTGGTCCGACATCCCGAGCTGCCGGGCATGTCTACGGGTGATCATGCCGTCCTGCCTGCGGGCGAGTGCGACGGCCTTCTCGTAGGACTGGGTCACGTCCCCAGCGTCGATCACGGTTCGAGTATCCTGCCGGGCTCGTCCGCGATCTGTGCATAACTGACTCCTCTCACCGGCTTCCTTGCCTGTCCAGAGGCTTTTGTGCCTGATTTATCCCGCTGGATAGGCAAGGAGCTCAGCCGGCGTTCCAACGGGCGTGGCCGTTGAACCCGCCGGTAGTGGTGAGCTTGCGGTCACCATCGTTCAGATCGTCCGGATTCAGAACGTAGAGCTGCCGGTCATCGGGGTTCGTGGGATTGCGCTGCCCGCTGAAGGCGATGCGACCGTCCGGCGCGTAGGCCGGGTCCTGGTCGTCCCCGTGCACCCGGGTGAGCTGCCGGGCGTCGGTGCCGTCCGAGTTCATCTCGAAGATCTCCAGATCGCCGTTCTTCGCCCGGGTGAAAGCGATCTTCCTGCTGTCCGGGGACCAGACCGGGTCCGAGTCCCCGTTACCCTGATCCTGCGTGATCGGGGTCGGCTGGGCATCCGGTTGGGTCGGGATCACCACGATGAAGCCGCGGTTGCCACCGGTATTGTTCGACCAGTAGGCGATCCGCTCGCCATCCGGCGACCAGGCGGGGTCGGTCGCCTGCGGCTTCGCGTTGAGCCGTCGCACGCTCGAGCCGTCCAGTTTCACCACATACAGGCCGGGGTTCAGCGTTCCGGTCTGATCCGTGGTGGAACGGACGACCAGGAAGCCGCCGTCGGGGGAGAGTGAGGGCCGGGCGTCGTCCGCGATCGTCAGCTTGGCGGCCGGGCCTGAGGTGAACAGCTGTACAGGTTTCCCGGAGCCATCGGCGGCGATCGCCTGCAGCGTATTCGGGCTGCCCTTCTTGAAGTAGACGATCGTCTTGCGATCGCTGCTGATCGCGGGCAGCATCTCCTGGTCCGGACCGGTGACGATCGGCTTGTCGTTCGCGAGCGGCCCGTTGTCCGTGACCTGCCCGGTGAACAGGTCGTAGTTGCCGTTGCGGTTGGACGCGTAGACGAGGGTGTCCTTGCCAAGCGGCTGGGCCGCACTGGGCAGCGTGAAGGCCGTCGATTGGGCCGATTGGGTCGATTGGGCCGATTGGGTCGATTGGGCCGATTGGGCCGATTGGGTCGATGTGGCCGGAGCCCCGGAGACGGTGGCCGGATTGGCCGCATCGGTCCCGGAGCCGCCGTCACCACCCGCGCTGAGGGCGAATACTCCCGCGAGGATCGCGCCGACGACCACGACACCCCCACCGACGAGCAGCGGGGTGCGGTTCCTGCTCCTGCCCGCGCCGCCCTGCCGGCCGGGGCCATCGGCTCCACTGTCCCCGGGACCCCCGGGACCCCCGGCGCTGGCGGGTAGCCGGGTCGGGGCGTCCTGGTCGACGGTGTAACCGCTGCTGACGGGGGCCGCTGCCGTCGCGGGGAATCCGGCCCCGTGGGGCCCGGTGCTGCCTGTGGCCGGGCTGCCTGTGGCCGGGGCGCCCGGGCCGGGCACCGGCAGCTTCCAGCCCTGCAGGACGTTCGTGACGTCCTGCGGGTTGACGGCGGCGGCGGCGTCCGGGCCGGTGCCCGACGGGTCGCCGAGCAGGCGCAGCATGAGCTGCTGGGCGCTTGGGCGGGTACTCGGGTCCTTGCGCATCGCGTGCCAGACGATCGGGCGCAGCGCCGGGTCGACGTCGTCGAGTTGCGGTTCCTCGTGTAGGGCGCGGTAGAGCAGCACCTGCGCCGAGGCCTCACCGAAGGGGTAGTGCCCGGTGGCGGCGAAGGCGACGAGGCCACCCCATGCCCAGATATCGACCGCCGAGGTGATCGGCCGGCTCTCGATCTGCTCCGGGGACATGAACGCCGGCGTCCCGAGCTGCTGGAGATCGCCGGTGAGGTTGCTGCCGGCGTCCACCGCCCGGGCGATACCGAAGTCGATCACCCGGGGGCCAAACGGTGAGAGGATGACGTTCGCGGGCTTGAGGTCGCGGTGCACGATCCCGGCGCTGTGGATGGCGGTGAGCGCCGCGGCCACGCCGACCGCGAGTTGTTCGAGGTTGGCATCGGCGAGCGGGCCGTTGCGCTGGACGTACCGGGCGAGGGTCTCGCCCTCGATGAACTCGGTGACCAGGTAGGGCCACTCGGCGTCCGGATCGGCGTCGAGCACCTCGGCGGTGCAGACCCGGGCGACTCGCCGGGCGGTCTCGGCCTCCAGCCGGAACCGGGCTCGGAACTCGGGGTTTCCGACGGCCTCGTTCCGGATCACCTTGATGGCGACGAGCCGGCCCTTCCCGGAGCGGCCCAGATAGACCATGCCCATTCCACCCTGACCGAGTTTGCCCAGCAGCGTGTACGAGCCGAGCTCGTGGGGGTCGTCCGGGCCAAGGGGGGCGGATCGTGCCGCCACACCCGCATCCGATGACATCATCGACCTGTACCCCCACCCGCCGCGTGCCGACCGCGGCCTCGCCCGGGAACGCCGCGCAGGTCGCGGGCCCGCCGGTGGACGCGCACCGACTCTTGATCCATCATGGAATTTCCCGATCAACCATTACGGTCAACCGCTGGGAAAATCTTAGGCGAGAGTGACCGGGCACCGGGCCGTCGGGGCCCCAATAGCCCCCGCCACCTCGATGTCAACGCAGTGACAGGCATTCGGCGCCCGCGTGGCCTCCGTCATCCGGTCACGTCCTGCCACCTCGTCGGCCGGGGGCCGACCAGGGTACGGTCGGGATCTGACCGGGGCTGGCCAAGGTCCGGGCGGGGGAGTCTCCCGGGAACGCCGCGTCGCGTCCCCGGGAACCCCCGAGTCACGGCCGAGCCGTCGCGGACCTCGCGGCACCTCCGATTGCCGGTCGGTCCACCGGCGACCCGGTCTGGTCCCGATCAAAGCGGCTGGCGGCCCACGCAACCCCGTATCTGTGCGGCTTTCGCCAAATGTGTCAGGAAGGGACGTGAACGGCTGAACGTGAACGGCTGAACGTGAACGGCTGAACGTGAACGGCTGAACGTGAACGGCTGACCGCGCATGGCCGGCCATGGTGCTACGCCCGATCATTCGACCCGACGACCTCCAGGACCTCGTCAACGTCCCGGCGGGGAGTGGGGCCGAGCGGTTGCGCACCCGGCTCGGGATAGCCGGCCCGCAGGATCATCTGGACGTGCCCGAGACCGCTGGTGGTGCCGCGGAACTGCTCCCGCATGCCCTCGACGTCGATCGCCTGCGACATCGGCGACGAGGCGAGACTGAGCAAGGTGGCGGTGAGCAGCACACGTTGCATCGCCTGCCCGGCGCGCAGCCGGTCGGCGGTCGTGTCCGCATCGGTGCCGATGATCAGGATGCCGGGCCGTTCCACATCCGTCTCGTCCAGCACGGTCCCCGCCTCGCCGACCACGTCGAGGTCCCGCATCGGAAACTCGGACTGGCGCGGGGCGTCGGTGTGGACGACTGCGCTGCGCGGGATGCCGTCGGCCGACGTGGACCCCGTTCGACTCCACGAGGCCAGTTCCTCCCGGTAGGCCGCGTTGTGCGCCTCGATCCAGTCCGCCCGGGACAGCAGGACGCTGACCTGGACGCGCAGCTCCGGGTCGATCGGCGCGGTAAGCCAGCAGCCCTCCGCCTCGGCCGCGGCACGCAGGCGGCTGATTACCTCGGTCGGCAACGGCTGGTCGTCGAACGGCCGGCGATCGGTGTGCCGCCGCGGGATGGCATCGGCCAACGCCCGCTCGTCGTCCTCGGTAGGCTGATGGCCGATCACCGAGATGGTGGCGAGCGGAGCGGAGCGGAAGTCGTCAACGCCGTCGGGTAGCGGCTCCACCACGGGGACCTCGCCGCGGGCCCGCAGCGCCAGCCGGGCGTTGAACAGCGCCGCTCCGCAGCTCAACAGCATCTGCCGGCCCTCGGGATCGGCGACCTTGAGCTGGCGGGTGCTGTCGGCGAGAAGGGCGAGCCGGCCTGCCTCCAGGCGCCAGCGCCACGGCTGCGTGTTATGGATGGACGGCGCCGCGGCGGATGCGGCGACCACCTCCCGAGCCAGGTCGGGAGTCAGGGGAACCAGCGCGGACCGTACTGCTTTGGTGGGCATCTCAGCCTCCCTTCTCTCAAGTGTCTACCCCCAGCCTGCCCTCCCGACCGGGTGGAGGGCACGTGCCGAGGGGAACAGCCGGGGGCGGACCAACGGCAGGCAGGCGGAAGCCGGGCGTCGGGTAGCGAGGCGTCGGGTGGCGGGCCCGAGACACCGCCGCGGACGTGGTGGGTGGGTACCGCCCCGCCGGGGCGGCATGGACGGGGCGGCATGGACGGGGGGCATGGAC
>NZ_CDWWXA010000028.1:0-23564 GCF_977971845.1 Frankia sp. CeCAU1
CCCTCGTCCCGGCCCGGCACCCCGGGTGCCCCCGTTCCGCGCTGTAGCTCGCGCTGCACCTGGTGCAGGTACGCCACTCAACCCGAGCGAACCGCGACATCAGCGGCCACCACCCTTCGGCTTGCCGTTGCCATCGACGATCACGACCCACTTCTTCGGCTCCGGGTCGTCCGGCAACGTCGGCCACGGCCGACCGTTGTCATCACCCGGCATCGGCCGGGACAGGGCATGCTTGAACAAGGTCTGACCTCCTACACAGGTCGGATCCGGCCCCGCTCGGAGTGGCACCTCCGGCGGGGCCGCTTCGTTGTGTTCGTAGGCGAACTTAGGGGCATCGTTAGGACTTGTCAAGCTCTAACGTAGGGACGCGTCGGTTTTGTAACCGGCAGCGTCCAACGCACCGCTCGTAGCCTGTAGCCGCACCGGTTGACGTCATGCACGTCAACCAGAGAGGGGAGGGCATGCCACGGAAGCCGGAGAAGGCGCAGCAGCTGGCCGACTCGCTTGCGCGACAGATCGAAGAAGGGGACTTCCCGGAAGGGGAGTGGCTACCGTCCTGGGCCACGCTCGCCGAAGCGAACGGCGTGGTCGTCTCCACGGTGCGGCGCGCACTCAACATGCTCGCGGAGAGAGAGCTTGTCGAGCTTGTACCGAAGCGCGGTGCGCTCGTACAGAGACCCGGGAGAGTCAATCGTCACGCTTCCGACGTGACCAGGCAGGTTGGCACGTGGCGTGGGTTCCCGCTCAGCATGCTCACCGCAGGGGCGGAGCCCTACTCCGACACCACCATCCGCGACATCCAAGCGACGACCGAGGTTGCTCAGTGGCTCGCCGTGCCCGTGGGCACGGCGGTGTTGGAGCGGAACCGGACCCAGGGCAAGGTGGTCGACAGTGAGCGGTTGCCGATCCAGGTGGCCGTTACGTGGTTCTCGCCCGCCGTTGTCGATCAAGTCCCAGTGCTCCGCAAGTCGGATACCGGTCCGGGTGGCATGTACTCCCGCATGGCCGAAGCTGGACATCAGCTTCGGTGGGAGGACACCGTGTCGGAGCGAGCGCCCGTGGATGACGAGCGGGCACGCCTTGACCTTGCCGCTGACCAGCACGTGTTGCTCATCTGGCGACGTTGCTACAACCAGGAGGATCGCATCTTGGAGGTCACCCGTCGGGCGGTTCGCGCCGACCGCAGTCCCGTGGTCTACCGCTATGGCTGACGGGATGCCACCAATGGCAACGCCCCGAGTCTCGGCGGGTGCCTTGTTCTTCGACGAAGACGGCAGGGTTCTTCTCGTCCGACCTTCGTACAAGCGGGGTCATGATGTGCCAGGTGGCTACGTCGAGCCGGGCGAGTCGCCCCGAAACGCCTGTATCCGCGAGGTACGGGAAGAACTCGGGATCACCCCCGTCATCGGGGAAATGCTTGCCGTTGACTGGGCGCCTGCCGAACGCGAAGGCGACAAGCTGCTCTTCCTGTTCGACGGGGGCGTGCTACCGCAATCCTGGCAGGACGCGATCGTGCTCCAGGACGACGAACTGACCGGCTGGCGGTTCGTCGCGACAGAGGACCTCCCGGACTTCCTTCCGCCACGCCTCAGCCGACGCATCAGATCGGCGGTGGCAGTCCGAAGCCGCGGCGGGCAAGCCTACTTGGAGCATGGAGTGCCACCGCTCGACTCGCTCACACGTTGAGATCACCCCGCCGCGCCACCGTTCCGTGTCCAGCGGACGGATCGTGACCTATCAACTTTCGCCGGAACGGTTCATGACGACCTGCAACGGCACAGGTACGCGCAGCGCTGACGCCCGGTTATCTCCATGCACAGGCCTCCGGGGGGAGGTAGCGCTTGATGACGCCATCGGTACGAACTCCTACGACGGTGGGTGGCGGGGCGCGGCGGCGCTGCGCAAGGGTGCTTGGCACTCGGGTCCGGGGGAGGCCGGGCGGAGCTGGGTGTCTAACTGGGTGACATCGCCCATGGACACCGGTGGACTACCGTGGACGCCAGGACACTGCCACGGCGGAGCCAGGATCCGGGCGGATGAGGTCAAAGCGGGCTGATCATTGCTTCGGGACGAAGAGGTCGTGGGTTCGAATCCCGCCACCCCGACCAGATGACGCGTTGCAGCCCCGTCTCCCCAGCAGGGAGGCGGGGCTCTTGCCGCCCAGGGGGGTTGGCCGGTCCTTGAGCGTCCTACCCGATTGCCCGTCCACCCCACGGCCGCTCTCCCTTACCCGTGTATCCTCCTCGGCTGCGGGCACCGAGCCGGCAGCTGGGCGCTGGCAGGGCACCGATCGGCCTGCTGCCGTCTTCGGTCGATCGCCGCCCTGCCGCGTTGCGCGGCTAGGATTCGGCGGTCTGATCGAGGCGAAGGCCGAAAGGCTCCCCACGGAAGGCGCGTTGTTCAGTTGATCAAATTACCGCAACGGGCCGTGGACTGCAGCGGTACAAAATGACTGCCGTCGCCGCTGATGCGCATGAAATAATAGCAGTTGCTGAGTTGACCGCGGTTTTTCGCGAGATCAACCGGCTTGGGGAGCAGGCCAGTGCCGTCGTAGTCGTGCACGGAGTGCAGACCCTGTAGGAACGACTGGTGGGTCGGGCAGGCGGCGGCGGCTTGCAGGCCGTGCAGGAACAGATCGGCGGACAACCAACCGAAGACCGCGCTTTCCTGCTCCGGCGGCTGGGTCTGCGGAGAGTAGCGGGTCATCGCGGCGAGCAGCCGCTGATGCGCGGGGGTGTTCAGCTCGAACGGGACGAAGCTGATGTAGATGTTGGTGCCGGCCAGGGCCGGGCCGAGATCGGTCAGCAGGGCCCGATCGTAGCCGAGCGAGAGGAGCACCGTCTTGAGGTTCACGCCGGCGGCACGGGCCGCGGGGAGGATCTGAGTGAGGACGTCCGGGGTGATGACGCCGGTAAGGGTGTCGATGTTAGCCGCCTTCATTTGCCTGGCCAACGCCTCGAAGCTGGTCGTCTCCGCGGTCACCTCGAAGTTTATGTCCACGCTGACATCGGCCGCTTGCAGGCTGTCAACGAGCTGCCGATGATAGTCGTGCACGGCAGCGTTCAACGCTACGTCGACCATGGCGCTCCGGGTTCCCCCCTCACCGCGAATGAAATCCCCCCAGACGGTGGACGACCCGGCCGGAACTGTATAGTGATGCCACGAGACCATGTTCTCGTGCGCGGCCCAGACGGGTTCGGCTCCCAGCCCGACGATCGGCACGTTCAGATCCGCGAGGTACTGGGCTGAGCCGGAGACCGCACCCAGTCCTTCTATGATGCCGAAGACCTCTTCCTTCTGGACGAGCTCGCGGGCCGCGGCGAGGTTCAACCGGGGGTCGGAGACATCATCCCGCCAGCTGTAGACAATCTTCCGCCCGTTGACGCCGCCTGCGGCGTTGGCTTCGCCGAAACGTGCATCGATTCCGGCCCGGAACGCGCGCATACTGTGCGCGAACGGCCCGGTGTCAGGGAAAAGAACGCCGGCCTTGATCTCGGTCTCAGTTATACCCGGTGTGGCGCAGGCAGCTGTTCCGGTGCGTCCGGTGGAATCCTCCGAACCGGTGCACGCAACCAGTCCGATCAGGCTAATCGGGATAGAGATCAGTGCAGTCGACCGTAATAACGACGGCCTTCCGGGTAAGAACATCGCAACAGTGCTCCTCTGCGGTATCTGATCCGTCGCGCCACTCACCGTCGACGGCCTCGGCTTGAGCATATCCAGTATTCTCCTGCCGGGCTCCGGCAAAGTTGTCTGTCGGTAATCCAGATTCGTGATCGTGTGGAGCGGTCGTTCGGATCGGCGGGAGTGGCGGCGTAGTCCTTGGGCGATGTTGATGGTGCCGGCCGGGCGCGGGATGCTGATCCATCGCCGCCGCCTCGTCCCCACCGCCGGCGTCCACGCACCGCCGGGCCCGACCTCCGGCCGCCCGGAGCCGGATAGCGGTGGATCGCGACGGCGGTCGTCGGTGCCCGGCCGGCGAAAGGTGCTGCGGGTACGGTCCGCCGTCGGCGGAATCCCTCGGGCGCGCCCGTCGTGCGACGTGCCCGGGAGCCGGGTGCTCTACCGTGTACCCGAGGGGTCATGGGCTCATGATCGATCATTGCCCGCCTGCGTTAAGATCGCACCATGGAAAAGGGGAAGCGGGAGACAGTGACGAGATACCGCCGAGTGGTCGTCAAACTGAGCGGTCGCGCGATCGCCGGTTCCGCCGAATTCGGCTTCGATTCCAACGCGCTGGAGCACCTCGCCCGAGAAATCATCGCCGTCCGCCAGTCCGGCGTGGAGGTGGCGATCGTCGTCGGCGGCGGGAACCTCTTCCGTGGTAACCAGTCGGACCGGTGGGGTATTGACCGGGTCGAAGCCGACAATATCGGCATGCTGAGTACTGTCATCAACAGTCTGCTGCTCCGGGGGAAGCTCACCGCGCTGGGCGAGGACAACCTGCGGGTGATGACGGCGGTGCCCGTTCCAGCGGTGGCCGAGCCCTACATCCGGCTGCGGGCGGTACACCTGCTGGAGAAGGGGGCGACGGTCATCCTCGCCTGCGGCAATGGCCAGCCCTTCCTCACCACCGACTACCCGGCGGTGCAGCGGGCGCTGGAGCTCAATGCCGACGCGGTGCTGGCCGCCAAGGACGGCGTGGACGGCGTCTACGACAGCGATCCGAAGATCAATCCAGGGGCCAGGCTCTTCTCGCACCTCAGTTATGACGAGGTGATCAGCCGCGGGCTCCGGGTGATGGATCAGTCGGCCTTCATCCTGGCCCGTGACTTCGGTATGCCGCTGCATATCTTCGATATCGAACAGCGGGGCGCGATGACGGCGATCTGCCGTGGTGAGCACCGGGGGACGGTTATCTCCTCCTCGCCGGAGAAGTCCGAAGAGTTCGGGAACGAGGTGCTGGCCAGCCCCGCCGAATCGACGGCCTGATCCCGAGGCGCCGGCCATACAATCGATCTCGACGTCGGTCCCGATCTGCCTCCGAGGGGCACCTCGAGGGAGATCGAACCCGCTTCTCGAAGGACGGGCGCGGTTTGTCCGCGCGGCGGCGGACTCACCGCGGTACGCATTACGCCACGTTTCGTGGACGAAGACGACGACCCCTAACCCGGTCCCATCATCCAAGCTTCGTGAAGATACGTTCGTGAAGATACGAATGACCTGGGTTTCTACGGTCGCCGCCGACCGGTCCCCGCCCGTCTGCGCGGCTGATCGTCTCTGCCCCGGACGGCCACCACGCCAGGGATCTTGGACGTCAGTAGGAGCGGGCGATCAGGCAGACGAGGTCGTCGGCGTCGCTGCCGGCCTCGGGGATCCCGCCGTCCGGTGTCTGGATGCACCGCACGGTGAGCGCCTCCTCGGCGAGCTCGGCCTCGCCTTCCTCGCCGACAAGGCGCCAGGGGATCCGGGCGAAGCCGGCCCGGGCGGCCCGGGCGGCCTCGGCAACGGTGGCGACGTCCGTCGTCCGGCTCTCGCGTAGGGCCAGCGCCTCGGCGTACAGGTCGGCCTGCACCTCGCCCAGCAGCACCGGCACCCGCGCGGCGACCTCGGCCAGCGGCACCGGCACCTTCTCGGAGGTGTCCCGGCGCACCAGGGTGACGTTGCCCGCGCCCAGGTCCCGCGGACCCACCTCAACCCGTACCGGGATGCCCTTGATCTCCGCGTCGGTGACCCGCCGGCCGAAGGACAGCCCGGGACGGGCATCGACCTGCACCCGAAGACCGGCGTCGGTCAGCGCGGCGGCGATCTGGCGGGCCTTCGCGACGACGGTCTCCTCGTCGCGCACCGGCAGGACCACGACCTGCGTCGGCGCCAACCGGGGCGGGACACGCAGGCCGTTGTCGTCGCCATGTGCCATGATCAGCCCGCCGACCATCCGGGTCGAGCAGCCCCACGACGTCGTCCACGCCAGATGCCGGGCTCCGTCGGCGCCGAGGAAGTCGATGTCGAAGGCACGGGCGAAGTTCTGGCCGAGCTCGTGACTGGTCGCCATCTGCAGAGCCTTGCCGTCGCCCATCATGCCCTCGCAGGTCATAGTGTTGGTCGCGCCGGCGAACCGTTCCCGGCGCGTCTTCACTCCGACGAACACCGGGACCGCCAGTACCTGCGTCATAAAGTCGCGGTAGACCTCGAGCGCGATCCGACGGGCGTAGGCCGCGGCATCGGCCTCGTCGGCGTGCGCGGTGTGGCCCTCCTGCCAGAGGAACTCACTGCTGCGCAGGAACAGCCGGGGACGCAGCTCCCACCGGACCACGTTCGCCCACTGGTTGAGCAGCAGGGGCAGGTCACGGTAGCTCTGGGTCCACTTGGCCAGGTATTCGCCGATCACGGTCTCGCTGGTGGGCCGGACGACTACGGGCTCCTCCAGCTCCTTGCCGCCACCGATGGTGACCACCGCCAGCTCCGGGCTGAAGCCCTCGACGTGCTCGGCCTCCCGGCGCAGGTAGCTCTCGGGGATGAACAGGGGGAAGTAGGCATTGACGGCCCCGGCGGCCTTGATCCGGGAGTCCACCTCGGCCTGCATGCGTTCCCAGATCGCGTAGCCGTACGGTCGGATGACCATCGTCCCGCGGACGGGGCCGTTGTCGGCCAGCTCGGCCTTGGCGAGCACGTCCTGATACCAGCGCGGAAAGTCGGTCGAGCGGGAGGTGAGTACAGCCACCCCGCCACGATATTGCCTCGACCACGGCTCGTGGCCCCGGGGACCGGCACCTGTTGGGTCCCCGCCCCGGCGGGCGCCCCCGGATGCCGCTCGGAAGGCGCCTCGCGCCGGTTGCGGTCGTCCCGGCTGACGGCCCGTCGCCAGAGTGGACGGTCGCCAGAGTGGACGGTTCAGGTCCGGCCCGGATCGCCGCCGCGTCCGACTGGCTGCCCGTCGACCCCGCGCCGAGCATCCCGCGAAACCTCCTGGAATACCAGTGAGACGTCCACGTCGCCGTGATGGCTGACCAGCGCGGCCGTGGGGGGGACGAGGATCATCGCGGTGGTCAGGTCGGCAGCGGTGGCTCCCGGGGCGAGGAGCAGCTCGTGTTGGACGAGTAAGCCATCGTTGACGGTGACCACCTCGGCCAGTGACCGTGGCCGTCCCCCGATGACCGGACGGGGTTCCGGTAGAAGATCGTCGTTATCGACGGTGTTCATGTTCTGGTCGTCCTCCGTTGTCGTGTCGCATGTCGTGCCGCGTCTGGTTGGTGCCGCCGGCACGGGGTGCGCAGCGCCGGCCCCGGGTCATCCGGCCAACCGGACGCGGCGGTACCCGCGGGCCCCGCGCCATGCGGTCTGCGGCTTGCCGGACCCCGCCGATCCGCCGCGTGACGGGACATCGTCGTCCCGCCACGCGGCGGTGGCTGGCCGTGGCGCGCTTCATCGCCGGGCGGGACGGCTCCCGGTGGGCGGGCGCAGGCGGATGCGCTGGTCGGGTGGAACGGACGGGTCGTGGTGCTCTTCGGCTACGCCGTTGCTTCGGCTACGCCGTTGCTTCGGCTACGCCGTTGATGCTGTCAGCCACATCGATGTTGCTTTACAGCAAAGCACGCGAACGCGGGGTTGGCTACCGGAGATCTGTGCTCAGAGTGGACGTCTGGTAACAGAAGACGAAGGTCCTGATCAGCTGCGTAGCGCGGCGCGCGGGTTGGCCGCTTCGCCGGCTCCGTCCCGCTGCGTCGCAGGGCGCGGCGCCCCGGGCCGGACATGACACGCGTCGGTGAACTTTCGATGCTTGCTGCGTCGGAAGGTTGACAGCGACGATGCCGCTCGATGACCGTGAATGATCAAGTTCCGAGCGGCTCGGCGTTCTTCCTGTCAGACTCTCGCCTGTTCCTGTCCGTTCTCATTGGGCTCCTGTCCGTTCTTGTCCGCTTCCATCCGTTCTCGTCACGCTCCCGTCCGTGACCGATGGTCACTTGTTCACGGCGTTCCGGGCGTGGCGTGATGTTCGGAACGATGGGCGAGAGTGGCTATCTGTCGATCATTTGATGCGCACAGTCATGATCGGATTGGCCATTGGCTGGCTAACCAACCACGAAGCCGGTGATATGGATGTGTTCCGGTTGGTGATGGGTCCGCGTTCGCGGACGTTCACCTTACGTTCATTCGGGGTGGCTTCGATTCTCGTCGGCGCCCCAGTCCAGGGGGCGGACGATTCGGCGCCGTAGCGCGCAAGAACGAAGGGCTGCTCGTGAACCGAGGCAAGCGTCAGGCCGCCATCGGGGCTGCAATGGTGGCACTGCTCACTGTGGCGGCGTGTGGCACCGACGACAACAGTGACTCCGGCGGCACCGAGGCGAAGCCGTCGAACGGGGCGAGCGCGATCGCCTGCGAGAAGGGCTCCATTACCGGATCGGGTTCCTCCGCGCAGAAGAACGCGATGGACGAATGGGTCAAGGCGTACCAGAACGCCTGCGACGGAGCAAAGATCAACTATCAGTCGACGGGGTCCTCGACCGGTCGGCAGCAGTTCGTCGCCAAGCAGGTTTCCTTTGCTGGTTCCGACTCGGCGCTGAAGGACCAGCAGAAGACCGACGCGGACAAGCGCTGTACCCCCGGTACGGCTGTCGACCTGCCGATGGTGGTCGGCCCGGTCGCGCTTATATACCATCTCTCGGGTGTCGACAAGCTCCAGCTGTCTGCCCCGACGATAGCGAAGATCTTCTCCGGTGCCATCACCAAGTGGAACGACCCGGCGATCACGGCGGAGAACAGCGGGGTTACTCTGCCTGACGCGCCGATTGCCTCGGTGCACCGGTCCGACGGTTCCGGCACCACCGACAACTTCACCAAGTTCCTGAAGGGCGCGGCCGGCGCCGCTTGGACCTTCGACTCCGGCTCGGACTGGAAGGCCCCGGGCGGCCAGGGTGCCAAGGGCAGCGACGGGGTGACTGCGACCGTGAAGTCCACCGAGAACTCGATCGGTTATACGGAGCTCTCCTACGCGGAGAACGCCGGGCTGTCCACGGTCGCGGTCAAGAACGGTGCCGGAGAGTACGTCAAGGCGAGCACGGATGGTGCCTCCCTCGGCCTGAGCACCGCGAAGGTTGCCAGCGGTGACGATCTGAAGCTCACCTTCGACTACACCGCGTCGACCAAGGGGGCCTACCCGATCTACTTGGTCACCTACGAGATCGCCTGCACCACGGGTCTCCCGGCCGACCAGGCCAAGCTGGTCAAGTCCTTCCTGACTTACACCGCGTCGGACGCGGGCCAGTCCTCGATCGCCGACCTTGGTTACGCGCCGCTGCCGGACTCGGTAGCGACTCGGGTCCGCGCGGTGGTTGACAAGCTGTCCTGACGTCGATCTGACGCAGCTCCGATCGGACTAGCCGGTGCCCGCGGTGGGGTGAACAGCCCCACCGCGGGCCCGTCATTCGTTGACGACGACGGTGGGAGCAGCCGGGAACGGCCAGCGCATTCAGGCCAGACCAGCAGCACCAGACCAGCAGCACCAGACCAGCAGCACCAGACCAGCCAAGACGGTGACGGCCAGGGCATCTCACGAGCGGGAAGTCGAGTTCGGAGCACCAGGGGAAGAGGACTCATGACGACGGAGCCGGACAGCTCGGCGGACGCCGAGTCTCGGGGTGCCGCTTCGGCGACGGCCCCATCGGGAGGTGATCGGCCGGCCGGCGGGCTGGCGGACACCTCGACAGGCAAGGCCAAGGTCGGCGTCGCTGACCTGATCTTCAAGAATGCCACCCGCACGGCCGGGGTCGGGCTGCTGGTACTGATCGCCGCGATCGCGGCCTTCCTGGTACTGCGCGCCACCGATGCCATCGGCGCCAATACCGGGAACTTCTTCACCACGGAGGAGTGGTTCCCCAACGCCACGCCGCCGGTTTTCGGCATCGCCGCACTGCTGTTCGGCACGATGATCACCGCTGCCATCGCAATGATTATCGCTGTTCCGGTCGCGGTGGGTATCGCTCTGTTCATCACGGTGTACGCGCCGCGCCGGATGGCCTCCGCCCTCGGCTACATCGTCGATCTGCTGGCGGCCGTGCCGAGCGTCGTCTACGGCCTGTGGGGGCTGCTCGTGCTCGCGCCGCACATGAAGGGCATCCAGAGCTGGCTGACCGACTACTTCGGGTGGATCCCGCTGTTCGAGACCGATCGCGGGGTCGGTCGGTCGATCTTCGTTGCCAGTGTCGTCCTCGCGATCATGATTCTGCCGATCGTCGCCGCACTGTCCCGCGAGGTGTTCCTGCAGGTGCCCAGTGCGCATCGGGAGGCGGCGATGGCGCTGGGCGCGACCCGCTGGGAGATGATCAGAACCGCCGTCCTGCCCTACGGCAAGCCGGGCGTCATCAGCGCCTCGATGCTGGGCCTCGGGCGGGCGATGGGCGAGACCATCGCGGTTGCCCTGGTCCTGCCGGCGTCGTTCAACATCTCCTGGCAGATCCTCGCGCCGGCCGGTAACACCATCGCCGCGAACGTGGCGAACGGATGGGGCGAGGCCAACGACATCGGCCGCGGTGCGCTTATCGCGTCCGGTCTCGTGCTCTTCATCGTCACCATGCTGGTCAACATCATCGCTCGCGCCATCATCGCGCGGCGGCGTGAGTTCTCGGGGAGCGCCGCATGAAAACCGCGACCGTTCCCGGTAGCGCCGTCGCGGGCGGTGAGGACCGGCTGCAGCTGCGGGGCCGGGTCCTGCCCCGCTGGGTACCGCTCGCCGCCGCTGCCGGTGCCGTCGTCCTGACGGTCCTGATCTATCTGGTGACCTCGATCTCCAGCAGGATCCAGTTCCTCCTGCTGGTCGCCGTCTTCTTCATCCTCGCGATGACCGTGGCCTCGACGCTGGTCGAGGGCGCCCGCCGGGCCCGGGACCGGTTCGCGACGAACCTGGTCTACGCCGCCTTCCTGCTAGCGGTCATCCCCCTGCTCGCGGTGCTCGTGAATGTGATCGAGAAGGGTGCGAGGCGGCTGCGCCCCGGGTTCTTCACGCACTCGATGAACGGCATCGGTGCCCGTGACGTCGGCGGTGGCATCTACCACGCGATCATCGGCACGGTGGAGCAGGTCGCGTTGGCGAGCCTGCTGGCCGTGCCGTTCGGTCTGCTGGTGGCCATCTACCTGGTGGAATATGGCCGCGGCCGGGTCAGCCGGGTGATCAGTTTCTTTGTCGACGTGCTCACCGGTCTTCCCTCGATCATCGCGGGTCTGTTCATCCTGGCGTTCTGGATCCTCGCCCTTCACCAGGGCTTCTCCGGATTCGCGGGTGCCCTGGCCCTCACGGTGCTCATGATTCCGATCGTGGTGCGCTCCGCCGAGGAAATGCTGAAGCTCGTTCCGGACGAGTTGCGGGAGGCCAGCTACGCCCTCGGGGTGGCGCGTTGGCGGACCATCCTCAAGGTGGTCGTCCCCACCGCGTTGCCCGGGATCGTGACCGGCGTCATGCTCGCGGTCGCCCGCGTTGCCGGCGAGACCGCGCCGCTGCTGCTGACCGTCTTCGGCACGAACCTCATCAACGCCAACCCGTTCTCCGGGGAACAGTCCGCACTGCCGCTGTACATCTACTCGCAGGCCGGCCAGCCGCAGCAGGCGGCGGTGGACCGGGCCTGGGCCGCCGCCCTGGTACTCATCATCATCATCATGCTGCTCAACTTCATCGCTCGTCTGATCGCCGGACGCTCGCGGCTGTGATGGCCCTGGCTCGGGACGGCGGCGTGGCACAGATCACGCCCTATTCCATTCTCGCGTCCTATCCCATCCCATCCCATCTGATCCGATCATCTGAAACAGCATCCAGGAAGATCGTGAGTCGAGGTAGCCATGGCCACCCGCATCGACGTTTCCGGGCTGACGGCGTACTACGGGAAGTTCAAAGCCGTAGCCGACGTGAACCTGACCATCGAGCCGAAGAACGTCACCGCATTCATCGGGCCGTCCGGATGCGGAAAGTCGACGGTGCTGCGCACGCTCAACCGGATGCACGAGGTGCTTCCGGGGGCCCGGGTCGAGGGGCAGGTGCTCCTCGACGGTGAGGATCTGTACGGGCCCGGGACGGACCCGGTGGCCGTCCGCCGCACCGTCGGGATGGTCTTCCAGCGACCGAACCCGTTCCCGACCATGTCCATCTACGAGAACGTCATCGCCGGGCTCAAGCTGAACGGGGTCCGCAAGAAGGCGCTCCTCGACGAGCGGGTCGAGGAGTCACTGCGGGGCGCGAATCTCTGGGAGGAGGTCAAGGACCGGCTGGGCCGGCCGGGCGCGGGCCTGTCCGGCGGGCAGCAGCAGCGGCTCTGCATCGCCCGGGCGATCGCGGTGGAGCCGCAGGTCCTGCTGATGGACGAGCCGTGCTCCGCGCTCGACCCGATCTCCACTCTTGCGATCGAGGATCTGATCGCGAAGTTGAAGTCGAGCTTCACCATCGTCATCGTCACCCACAACATGCAGCAGGCGTCGCGGGTCAGCGACTCGACCGCCTTCTTCTCGTTGGAGAAGACCGGCGACCCCGGCCGCCTCGTCGAGTACGACAAGACCTCGCAGATCTTCAGCAACCCCAAGGAAAAGCGGACCGAGGACTACATCTCCGGACGGTTCGGCTGACGGCCGGGGGGATTGGCGGACAGGACGCGCGGATGCTCCCGGTACCGTGTGGGGCCGGTCAACCGGGGGGGCAAGACCGTGGCTCGGCAGGCGAGGACCCGGCGGTTTCGGCAGGCCCGGCGGTTTCGGCAGGCGAGGACCCGGCGGTCGCGGCAGTAGACCCGTCAGCCGACGGACGTCGGTACCGCGGCCCGTCCGGTGGGCCGCGGAGACGGACGACGGGCACCGGGCCGGGGAGCTTCCCGGCGCTGTTGATCGCGGACGAGGACGTCGACGACGGCATGCTCGACGCCTTCGTCGAGAACGGTGTCGAGGTCAGCGTGGTGGCCGACGGGGCGCTGGCCCTGTTGGAGATCGGTCTGCGACATCCGGCCGCGCTGCTGATCAGTGCCCGGCTGCCCGTGGTGGACGGGGTGACCGTTGTGCGGACGGTGCGTAGCGTGCCCGGTCACGACGACGTGCCGATTCTCCTCGCGGTCGGCCCCGATGACCGGCCGCGAGCCGCCGCCGGACTCGACGCGGGGGCCAGCGCCTGCGTCGGCAAGCCGTACCGGGTTCCCGAGGTCCTCGCGATGGTGGGGTTCATCGGAATCGGACGGGCCGGAACGTATCCGCCTCGGATGCACGAGCCGGAGGTGCTGCGCGGCGGACGGGTGCAGCTGGACCGCGCGGCACACGAGGTCCGCCTCGACGGGGCCGTGGTCCCGGTCCCGCCGCGGGAGTTCCGGCTGCTCGCGCTGCTCCTGGAACAGGCGGGCCGGGTCGTCCCGCGCGAGACGCTGCTGCGGGAGGTCTGGGGTTCGGCGCAGACGGAGACGAACACGCTTGCCGTGCACGTGCGGCGGCTGCGGCGGCGGCTGGGCGAGACGGCCGGCCAGCCAACGGTCATCGAGAGCATCCGCGGGGTCGGCTACCGCTTCCGCGCCGTTCCCGATCCGGGTTGAGCCCTTCCGCAGGGACGTCAGCTGGGCAGCGCGTAGACGCCCGGCGCCACCCGTACCACAAGACCGTCGTCGATCAGCCCGGCGAGGGCGCGGGTCCGCTGCACCGGATCGTCCCAGACCTGGTCGAGGATCTCCTGACCCACCGCCGGACTGGCGTCACGCAGGACGGCGAGCAGCCGGCCGCGGACCTGGCGGTCGGTGCCGGCGTACCCCTGGGGCCGGCGCGCGGGTCCCGCGCTCGGCGGGCTGCCCGCGGACACCCACGCACACCGTCCCAACAGGGGGCAGGCGGTGCAGCGAGGCGCCCGGGCAACGCAGACCAGCGCGCCGAGCTCCATGAACGCGGCGCTGGCCCGGGCGGCCGTCTCGGTGTCCGGCGGCAGCAGCTCCGCGATCTCGACCAGGTCGCGGCGGCTGACCGTGGCCGGCGGGTCGGCTCTTCCCTCGACGGCCCGGGCGAACAGCCGGCGCACGTTGACGTCAACGACCGGATGACGCTGGCGGAAGGCAAAAGCGGCAACCGCCCGCGCGGTGTACGTCCCGATGCCGGGCAGCGCGAGGAGATCGTCGAGGTGTTGGGGGATCTCGCCGTCGTGCCGTTCGACGACGACGGTCGCCGCCTGGTGCAGCCGCAGGGCGCGCCGGGGGTAGCCCAACCGGCCCCACGCCCGGACGGCCTCCCCGGCCGGCTCGGCGGCGAGCGCGACGGGCGTCGGCCACCGGTCCAGCCACGCCTCCCAGACCGGCAGCACCCGGCTGACCGGGGTCTGCTGCAGCATCACCTCGCTGACCATGATTGCCCAGGGGCTCGTCAGGGGACGGCGCCACGGTAGGTCTCGGCCACAGACGGCGAACCAGTCCAGGACGAGATCGGCCAGTGGTCCGGACGCGCTGCTGATTCCGGCTGGGCCGGCTGGGCTGGCTGTGCTGGTCATTCCCGCCATCGTGCCAGGCGACCAGGCCGGCCGGAGGCGGCAGGCGGCCTCCCGTCGCCTTCGGCTACCACACGTAGCATTACCGTGTGCAGCGTTACTATACGTAGCGTTCGAGAATGCTTGACTCGGCGAGCCGGGAGAGGCCCTCGCGGACCGCTCGGGCGCGGGTCTCCCCGACGCCGTCAACGGCCTGCAGATCGTCGACCCCGGCGGCGAGCAGTTTCTGCAGGGTGCCGAAATGGTCGACGAGCCGGTCGACCACCATCCGTGGCAGCCGGGGCACCTTCGCCAGCATGCGGTAACCGCGTGGACTGATCTGCCGGTCCAGGATGTCCGCCCCGCCGGAGAATCCGATCACCCGGGCGAGGACGGTGAGATCGAGCAGGTCGGTCGGAGACATCGCGGACAGCTCACCCAGGACCTGCGCGGGCGTCCCCGCCTTCGACCCGATCGGCAGATAGTCGCGGACGGTGAGTTCACGCTCGGTCTCGACCCCGGCCATCAGCTCCTCGAGCTGCAGGGACAGCAGCCGGCCGTCGGTGCCGAGTTCGACGACGTAGCCTTCGATCTCGTCGGCTATGCGGCGCACCATCTCCAGCCGCTGGCTCACCGAGATCGCGTCGCGGACCGTGACGAGGTCCTCGATCTCCAGCGCGGACAGGGTGCCCGCGACCTCGTCTAGCCGCAGCTTGTAACGCTCGAGGGTAGCCAGGGCCTGGTTCGCCCGGGACAGGATGGCGGCCGAGCCGTCCAGCACGTACCGCCGCCCGGCGACGTACAGCGCGATGATGTGCATCGACTGGCTGACCGAGATGACGGGGAACTCGGCCTGCTTGGCGACCCGCTCGGCGGTTCGGTGCCGCGTGCCGGACTCCTCTGTCGGCACCGTCGGATCCGGCACCAGATGCACCGCCGCGCGGACGATGCGCTGCAGGTCGGACGACAGCACGATCGCGCCGTCCATCTTGGCCAGCTCACGCAGCCGGGTCGCCGAGAACTCCACGTCGAGCTCGAAGCCGCCGGTGCACAGACCCTCGACGACCTTGTCGTGGCCGAGGACGATCAGTGCGCCGGTGTGCCCGCGCAGGATGCGTTCCAGACCGTCGCGAAAGGGGGTTCCGGGCGCGACCGCGGCCAGTGTCGCCCGGAAGATGTCGTCTCCGGGTGGTCCTGCCATCAGGCTCCCTCAGCTCCTTGGCTTCCCCCACCGTCTCCCATTACCACTGTCGTGATGCTATCGGGGCGACGGGAGCCAGTGGGGTCCACCTCATCGTGAAGTACCGATATGGTTAGAAAAATACACACTTTCTATGCTTCATGCATTTTGCTGATCGCGCCGATCAGGTCGGGTACCTCGGTGACTTTCATGCCGTCCGGAGCCGGGCCGGGGTCCGCCGGAACGAGCGCCCGGCGAAAGCCGAGCCGGGCTGCGGCGGCGAGCCGTTGGCGTACCGAGCCCACCGCGCGGACCTCCCCGGCCAGGCCGACCTCGCCGATGGCGACGAGATCGGCAGGCAACGGACGGTCCCTGGCCGCGCTGACGATCGCCAAAGCCGTCGCGAGGTCCGCCGCGGGCTCGGCCAACCGAACCCCGCCGACGGTCGCGGCGTACACGTCGGCCCGGCCGAAGCGCACCTTCGCCCGGCGCTCGACCACGGCGAGAATCATCGCCACCCGGGCCGGATCGAGCCCGGACACGGCGCGCCGGGGGATCTGCGCCGAGGTTTCCGCCACCAGGGCCTGAACCTCGGCGACGAGTGGCCGTCGGCCCTCAACCGTTACGGTGACACAGGTTCCCGGCACCGCCTCCAGCCCCGCGCCGCCGGACCGGGACAGGAACAGCCCGCTCGGGTCGGCGATGCCATGGATACCGGAATCGTCCATCTCGAAACAGCCGACCTCGTCGGCTGGTCCGTACCGATTCTTGCCCGCGCGGACCAGGCGCAGTGCGGAGTGCCGCTCGCCCTCGAAGTGCAGCACCACGTCGACCAGATGTTCCAGGAGGCGTGGTCCGGCGACCAGACCATCCTTCGTGACGTGGCCGACAAGCACCGTCACGAGTCCCAGCGCCTTGGCCGTCCGGATCAGGGCCGCGGTGACCTCACGGACCTGGGTGACCCCGCCCGCGGCTCCGTCCACCCCGGCCGCGGAGATGGTCTGCACCGAATCGACCACCAGCAGGGCCGGTGAGACCTCCTCGACGTGACGCAGGACGGCGCCGAGGTCCGTCTCGGCGGCGATCCACAGGTCCTCGTGCAGCGCGCCCGTCCGACCCGCCCGCAGCCTGACCTGCGCCGCGGACTCCTCCCCGGTGACGACCAGGGCGCGGGCACCGGCGGCGGCGCTGCGGGCCGCGACCTCCAGTAACAGGGTGGACTTGCCGACCCCCGGTTCCCCGGCGAGCAGGATCACGGCGCCGGGAACGAGGCCGCCGCCCAGCACGCGGTCGAGCTCGTCGATCCCGGTCGGACGACGCCGCGTCGCGGTCACGTCAACGGACATGACCGGCAGAGCCGGTGCCGTCACTGCGGCGGACGAGGCGGAACGACCCCCCGCGACCAAGCCGGCCCCCCGGCGTGGGGCGGGGGCCTGGGCCTCCAGCGTGCCCCACTCCTGGCAGCGCGAGCATCGTCCCGCCCACCGCACGGACTCCGAGCCGCAGCTGTTACACCGGAACCCGCCTGAGGCCGCACGACTCGACGGGCGACCGCCGGCCGACGGGCGAGTGGATGCCATGGACGCAACGTTAGTCCGCTGGTCCGACATGTCGGCGACAGCGGCGCGCGGAATGGGTTCCCGGGCGTCGGGTACCCGCGAATGGGGATACCTCGGCCGGATCCCGCTGGGTGGGTCAGCCCAGTGGTGGGTCAGCCCGCGGTGGTGGCGCCGGCCGACGGCGAGGCGGACTGCGCTGCCCGCGGCGTCCCGGTGACCGCGCCCGGCGCAGCCGAGGCGCCGGGCGCGGGCTGCTCTACCGGGACGTCCAGGGTGATGCTGCCGGCCTTGGCGAAGGTGATGGTGACGGGCACCTGGGACCCGATCAACAGGTTCTGCTGGACGTTCTGCAGGGTCGGCGCGGAGCCGTCGGCAATGAAGATCTTCCCGGAACCGGGTGGCAGCTCGGCGGGGCTCGGGACCTTGCCGCCCGCCGCCAGGGGGGAGGACACGCCGATGATGGTGTCAGGCTCGGTGCCCGCGTTGAAGAACGCCGAGACGATCTGTGCGGAGTCTCCCCGGGACAGCGGGCCTGCCACATAGACATTGCGTAGCGTGATGCTGCCGACGGCGCTCGAGACGCTGTTGGTCGTGGTCCGGGCGAGGTTTGTCACCGCGTCGTTGCCGGAAGCGCAGCTTGCCAGGCCAGCGGACCCGACCACCGAGGCCAGGAGCGCGACACCGATCCGGTGGGAGGCGATGCGCCGCCTGAAGGTGGACTGTCGGCCGGCGTCGTGGCCCGACTCCGGGGCGGCGGACGCCCCGCCGACGGCGGGTGTGGCTGACGTGAAACGGGCACCCAGACGGCGGCTCACAGCTCGGTGGCTCCTCCTGCGCGAGACCGGTGCCTCGGGTGCGCACCGGTGCTGGTTGACGGTCGCCCCGGGGAGCGACCACCGGTGGCGCAGCCTCCACCGCCGGCCGTCGTAACCGGTGCGGAGGGGTCACCCCCGGTGCCCGGATGATTCGGTCTAAGACGGTCCGTCTCCCGACTCACCCGTGCGGGGCTAACACTAGCCATCCCCGGGCATCACGTGCGGCGGCTGTGGGCGGTACGGGACCCGCGGATCCGGCCCAGGAGCACGCCCGGGCCGGATTTCGGCGCCCTATCCGGGCCGGCTGGCCTGGGCGATCGGTCCGAGCGACCCCGGACGTGGGCAGCATCACGGCGTGGGGGGAGTCACGACCTGTCGGGCGACCCGGCGGGCGCCGTCCGTTCCGTGGTGATAGCCCATTTCACGACGAGATGACCGTTACATAGCGATGTATCGCGATGTAACGCAGTGTGTCCGGTGTGTCGAGATGCGTCACGGCGGGACCGGTCGGGTGGGCCGGGGCCCGGGCGGGACCCCGTGCCGGCCCGCGCCGGGGGTTCGCCACGCGGCCCGCGCTCAACGTATAGCCAACATTCGCCGGATCGTTACCCATTTTACCTGGTAGGACATCTTCGATGTCGGTGCGCGGCGATCTGACGGGTGGCTGGGCGGATCTGTGTCCCTGGGTGTCCGTCCTCCGGAGCGGGTGGCCGGAAGGCGGCGCCGGGTCCCTCACCTTGGCGTTGCTGGTCTTGGTACCTGCAGCGTGCGTCTGACCTGCGGCGATGCGTGCGTGTTACGCTGGTAGAGGCGGAAGGGGCACGTGACACATGGCGTTCCAAGTCGGCGAGACCGTTGTTTACCCGCATCATGGTGCTGCTCTGATTGACGCGATTGAAACTCGCGTCATCAAGGGCGAGGAAAAACTCTATCTCGTGCTGAAGGTCGCTCAGGGCGATCTGACTGTCCGAGTTCCGGCCGACAACGTCGGTATGGTCGGGGTGCGTGACGTCGTCGGACAGGACGGGCTGGAACGGGTGTTCGAGGTGCTCCGCGCCCCGCACACCGAGGAGCCCACGAACTGGTCGCGACGGTACAAGGCAAATCTTGAGAAGCTCGCCTCCGGCGATGTGAACAAGGTGGCTGAAGTCGTCCGTGACCTGTGGCGACGCGATCGCGAACGCGGTCTTTCCGCGGGCGAGAAGCGAATGTTGAGCAAGGCCCGGCAAATCCTCGTCAGCGAGCTTGCGCTCGCCGAGGGCACCAACGAGGACAAGGCGGAGGCCATGCTCGACGAGGTTCTCGCCGGATGATCGTGGGCTCGTTGGCGCAGGCGTAATTCGTCCGGCCGACAGGCGATCTATTCGGCACGGCATGATAATCCGGAAAGGCATTCTCTTTCCGGGAGACCGCCGTCCCGAGCGCGTTGCCGACTCAGGTTCCGGCTGAGTGGGCGTCGAGACGGTGGTGGGCGGTGTTGCGCCCACCGGCGGCTCGCGCCGAGCCGGCTGGATCGGCCAGGCCCTCGTGGCGGATGGCACACGGGAGGTCCTGTGGTGGGCGAAGGTCACCGGTTGCCGGTGGCGAGCCCCCGGGCGGCGGCGATCGTGCCGGCTGCCGGCCGGGGTGAGCGGCTGGGGGGAGGTACTCCCAAGGCGCTGCGAGCCCTCGGGGGCAGGCCCATGCTGGTGCGCACGGTGGAATCGTTGCGTCGCTCCAGGCTGGTGACGCAGATTGTCGTCGCGGCGCCACCGACGCTGGTCGATGCCGTGGCCCAGTTGCTTGGCGGGGACGTGTATGTGATCGCCGGAGGCGCCGAGCGGGTGGATTCGGTCCGCCGCGCCCTGCGAGCCGTGGACGACGACGTCTCCGTGGTACTGGTCCACGACGCCGCCCGGCCGCTGACGCCCCCCGAGCTGGTCGACGCGGTGGCGGCTGCGGTGCTCGACGGACATCCCGCGGTGATTCCCGTCGTGCCGCTGGCCGACACGGTCAAGGAGGTGGACGCCGACGGGCGGGTGGTGCGTACCCCGCCGCGGGACGGTTTGCGAGCCGTGCAGACCCCGCAGGGATTCCGCCGCGACGTGCTGAGCGCCGCGTATGCGCTCGAGGACATCGCCGTGACCGACGATGCGGGCCTGGTGGAGGCTCTGGGAGTGCCGGTGACGACCATTCCCGGCGCGCAGGAGGCATTCAAGGTGACTCGACCGGCGGATCTCGTGCTCGCCGAGGCGCTACTCGCCCGCTGCGACCCCGCGGACGACGCCCGGCCCGCGGAGGCCCGGTCCGAGGAGCCTCAGTTCGCGGGTGCCCGGTCCGAGGAGCCTCAGTTCGCGGGTGCCCGGTCCGCGGACGCCCGGAGTGGCGGATGACCGGCGGCCCGCGGTGGGACGAGCCCGTCGTGGACGCCGCGCCCATCAGCCGGCAGGCCCCCGCGTCCAGCTTGGTGAACACGGTGATCCTGCCCCGGGTCGGCGTCGGGGTCGATGTGCATCCGTTCGCCGCCGGCCGGCCGTGCTGGGTGGCCTGCCTGGAATGGCCGGGGGAGACCGGGCTCGCCGGACACTCCGACGGGGACGTCGCCGCACACGCGGCCTGTGACGCACTTCTCACCGCCTCGTGCCTCGGTGATCTGGGTCGGGTGTTCGGCACGGACCGACCGGAGTACGCGGGTGCATCGGGCGCGGTCCTGCTGGCTGAGACGGCTCGGCTTCTCGGTGCCGCCGGTTGGGCGATCGGCAACGTCTCGGTCCAGGTCATCGGGAACCGGCCCAGGATGGCCGGGCGTCGCGAGGATGCGCAGAAGGCGATGTCCGTGGCCTTGGGCGCATCGGTGAGCCTGTCGGCCACCACCACCGACGGACTCGGCCTCACCGGGCGGGGCGAAGGCTTGGCCGCCATCGCGACCGCGCTCGTCATCCGCGCCTGACGGCGGGCCCGCCAGGCGCGGATATGCCGTTTTGTCATCGACTGACTGCGTGCCGGCGCGGAGATGAGAGGGTGAGCCGACCCTGGCCCCTCCCCGAGGAGTCTGATGGCTGACCGCCTTCCCGAGCCGGTGAGGGCCCTTGCCGACGCCCGGACCTACGTCGTTCTGGCGACGATCCAGCCCGACGGCTCGCCGCGGATGACCGTGCTGTGGGTGGACCGCGATGAGGACGAACTGCTGCTGTCCACGGTGCGGGGACGTGCGAAGGAACGCGACATCGCAAGGGATCCGCGGGTCGGACTGATGTTCCTCGACCAGGGCGATCCCTACGGTTACGTCGAGGTCCGCGGGACCGCGACCCTGACCGAGGAGGGCGGCCGGGAACTGATCGACCGGCTGTCGGTGAAGTACACCGGAGACGTGTACCGGTGGGATGATCCGGATGAGGTCAGGGTGGTCGTCCGGGTCGTGGCGGACCGGGTACTGACGGTCGGCTGACCCTCCCCTTGGGTCCCGTCGATCGAGCGGGGGCCGTACCCTTGACAGATGGGTCTCCACCTCTACGACACGCGCAGGCGGCGTGTGCGGCCATTCGAGCCGCTACGCCCCGGTCACGTGGGCGTCTACGTGTGTGGGCCCACCGTGCAGGCGGCCCCGCATGTGGGCCACATCCGCACGGCGCTGCCCTTCGACCTGCTGCGCCGGTGGCTGGTGCAGTCCGGCCGTTCGGTGACCTTCGTGCAGAACGTCACCGACATCGACGACAAAATCATCATCAACGCGGATCGGGACGGCACCTCGGTCTGGGAGCTCGCCACCCGGCAGACCCGCGCGTTCGACGACGCCTACCGCACTCTCGGGATCCTGCCCCCGACGATCCAGCCGCGCGCCACCGGTCACATCCCCGAGATGATCGCGTTGGTGTCGGCCCTCGTGGAGGGGGGATACGCGTACGCCAGCGGCGGTTCGGTCTGGTTCCGGGTGGGTGCGTTCGCCGACTACGGAGCACTGTCCCACCAGCGACCCGACGCGATGCAACCGTCCGTGGAAGCCGAGCCCGGCAAGGCCGACCCCCGCGACTTCGCGTTGTGGAAGGCAGCCAGGCCCGGTGAACCGTTCTGGTCGTCCCCCTGGGGTGACGGCCGGCCGGGCTGGCATCTGGAATGCTCTGCGATGGCCGGAAAATACCTCGGCCCGGTCTTCGACATCCACGGCGGCGGACTCGACCTGGTTTTCCCGCACCACGAGAACGAACGGGCCCAGACGGTCTGCGCAGCCACGGCCCGCCCGGCGTCGAACGCGGCTTCGGCCGATTCGCCCGGCCCCGGTGGTGGCGAGCCCGGTGGTGGCGAGCCCGGTAGCGGCGAGATGGCGCGCTACTGGATGCACGTCGGCCTGCTGACGACCGGCGGGACGAAGATGTCGAAGTCGTTGGGAAATTCCGTCCTGGTGGCCGACGCCCTCGACGCGGTCCGTCCGCAGGTTCTGCGTTATCACCTGCTTTCCGCGCACTACCGGTCCATGCTCGAGTACAGCGCCGAGGCACTGGCGGAATCCACCGCGGCCCACGACCGGGTGGAGACCTTTGTCCGCAACGCGTTGGACATCCTCGGCGGGCCCGGGGAGGCGGCGGCCCTGGCGGCCGACGAGGTCGTCTCGTCGGTGGCAGGGGCGCAGCCGACGGTGGCCGGAGCCCGGCCGGTGCCGGTTCCCGGGCCGGGTGGTGAGTCGAGGCTCACCCCGCGGCGGGCCTGGTCCGATTTCACCATCGCCATGGACGATGATCTCGCCGTCGGGCGTGCGCTGGCGGCCCTGTTCGGCGCGGTGAGTCAGGGAAACCAGGTGCTGTCGAAGGCCCACAGCCGGGAGCTGGCCGGGTGGGTGGACGTGACCCGCCGGATGCTGAACATCTTCGGTCTCGACCCGCATGAGCAGTGGCCCACCGCAGGTGCCGAGTTCAGGCCGGCGCTGGACGGCGCGATGCAGGTCGTGCTGGATCTGAGGTCCGCGGCCCGGGCCCGACGGGACTACGCGGAAGCCGACGCCATCCGGTCGAGACTGGCAGCCGCCGGCCTGATCGTGGAGGACACTCCAGAGGGCCAGCGCTGGCATCTGGCCTGATCCGATCGGCGGGTCGCCTGCCGCCCCGGACAGCGGCAGGCGACCTGGTAGATCAGCGGGCGCGCAATGTGATGCGCGTCCAGGCGCCCAGGTAGACCCGGTCCCCGTCACGAAGCGGAACGGGCTGGCCGGGCTCGATGGGGTCCGGTTCGTCGTTCAGTCGGGTGCCGTTGGTGGAGCCCGGGTCGCGGACCGCGTAACCGCCGTCGGGCAGCAGTTCGAACAGGGCGTGGCTGCGGGAGATCCCCGGGTCCTCCGGCGCTCCGGACAGGTCGATGTCGGGATGGATGCCACGGGACTCGCTGCGCCGTCCCACGAGCATCTGAGAGCCGGCCAGGGCGAAGACCCGACGAGGGTAGAAGGTCGGGAACGGGACCCGGTGGTCGTCGCCGCTGTCGTAGTACTCGCGCTCCGCCTCGACGATGGCCTCCCAGACGGTGCTGCCCGCCGACGCGCGGTCCCGGTCCCATCCGGCACCACGCCCGGCGCCGGCCCGCGGGTCGTCGAGGACCGCGTCACGGGGGTCGACGTGGCCGCCGCGGGTGCCGCCGAGTTCCGG
>NZ_CDWWXA010000028.1:23741-41759 GCF_977971845.1 Frankia sp. CeCAU1
GCCGCGGGTCGGTCGTGTGCCGCGGGTCGGTCGTGTGCCGCGGGTTGCCGCCCCGGCTCTGGGTGACCCGGTCGCCGGTTGGCGCGGGCGGGGCGGAGGCGTCCATGCCCAGCGGGTCCGCACCGTAGCCGTAATCGGCGTCGCGCCGGCTCCGGCGGTGCGTGTCCGACTCGCGATCAAGGTCGCCCCGCGGGTCCGGATATCCACCCGGCGTCCGGCTGTCGCGGCCGGTGGGGTAGCCGCCCCGGTCGGCCCGGTCGTCATGGCCGCGGCTGTAGGGGTCGCGGTCGTAGGGATCGCGGGGATCGCGGGGATCGAGGTCGGGGTAGCCGCCCGGGACGCGCTCCTCGCGGCTGTCGCGGCCGGTGGGGTAGCCGCCCCGGTCGGCCCGGTCGTCATGGCCGCGGCTGTAGGGGTCGCGGTCGTAGGGATCGCGGGGATCGCGGGGATCGAGGTCGGGGTAGCCGCCCGGGACGCGCTCCTCGCGGCTGTCGCGGCCGACGGGGTAACCGCCACGGTTCTCCGGCGTGCCCCAGTCCCGACCGTAGGGATCGCGCCCGTGGTCGATCCGGTCGTCGGGGGCCGGCCGCTCGTCACGCCCGCGTGGGTAAGGGGCACGATCATAGCCACCGGGCGGGCCGTAGGGGTCCTCCTGATAACCGCGGCCCCCCCGGGACTGGTCGGGGTAGCCGTCGCGGCCATACCCGCCATACGCGTCGCCGCCGCGCGGGTCGCCGCCGCGCGGCGGGTCCGTCACCCCGGGCAGGTCGGCTGGCGAACGGCGGATGCCCAACGGGTCGTAGCCATCTGGACCGTCCGCATCCGGGCCGGTCTGCTCGGCTGGCCCACGCCGGCGGTTCCCGTCAGCCGAGCGGCCGGGGGCATCTGCTCCGTAGGGAGCTCGCCCGCCGTCCTCCGGACGGTATTCGTACCTCTCCTGACCACTCATGATCCCAATTCCGCACCGATCGCAGTAGTCGGGTCGTGAGACAGGTGCCCCGTAGGGCATCGTGCCCTCACCTGATCACCGGTTCACCCGGAGGGTCCTCGTCGACCGTGTGTCAAGGACCATCTCATCGATCTTCTTGGCGTTCTTCTTCAACCGAACCGTACCTGTTGTGGCATTGTCGACGTGAACCACCTTCTGTAGGAGGCGGTAGGTGTCTCCGTTGCCGGAGGCGAGCGCCAGCTGAGCGCCGCGTCCGAGCAACAGTGTCGCAGTCGCCTCGTCGTCGGCCCGACGCGCCTCCAGACCCCGTAGCACCGCGGCCGCGAGTTCCGCCTGGTCGGTGTAGTGGGCGACCGGGTCATTGATCCGGCTCCGCTGGGTCTCATTGTCCGTCCAAACCGCTCGGACCAGCGCCTTTGACGTCACCCGGCCGTCGACGACGAGGCTGACCCGCGCCGCCCGCGCCTCGGTTCCCAGCGCGCGGGCGGGCACCTGGACATTCAAATGGTAGTCGCGCGACTCGATTCCCCACGCGCCGGTACGGTACCGGAAGGTACTCGTTCTGGTAGACCTCCGCGGCGAAGGCACTCATCAGTCCTCCACCCGGGCGGCCACCACCGTGATGTTGTCGTGTCCCCCGGAGTTGATGGCGAAGTCGACGAGGTGGCGGGCGACGTCGATGGCCTCGCAGCGGGGTGGGAGCTGGTTGACGAGCGCGGCCATCACGTCTGGCCGGGACGCGTAGTTCCACAGCCCGTCGCTGCAGACCAGTACCGTGGCCGGCGCCTCGATCGGGAACATCTCGGTGTGCGGCGCGACGTCCTCGACGTCGCCGCCCAGCCAGCGGGTGAGGGTGTGCGCCCGCCGGTGCGTCTCGGCCTCGTTGGCCGGGATGAGCCCCGCGCGCGCGGCCTCGGCCGCCCAGGTGTCGTCGGCGGTCAGCCGCTCGCACCAGCGCGGACCGAGCAGGTAGACCCGGCTGTCGCCGACCCAGCCGACCGTGACCATGCCCGGCCCGTCCGGGGTCGGCGGGGTGACGATGGCCGCGGCGAACGTGCACGACGGCGCCATCCGCCCCTCGGCCGCGCTGAGTTGGGCGATGGTCGCCTGGGCCGCGTCGACGGCGGCGTGCAGCGCGGCCTCGGCGTCCTCCGGGGAGAACCCGCCGACGACCGCGCGGGGCGATGTTCGCGGCTTCTTGTAGTCGGCATACGACGGTTCGAGGATGTCGAGCATCTCCTCGGCCCGGCTGACGCCGCGCGACGGGCGGGTGCCGTGGTGGACGGGGCGCCCCGGGCCGTGGGCACGCACCGCATCCGCGAGGACGGCCATGGCGGCGGTCGCCGCGGCGGCCGAGGCCTGCCCGGAGCCCGGAGTGGTCGATACGCCGTCACACACCACCGCGATCAGCGTGCCGTACACGACGGCCAGGCCCATGGCGTCCTCGTTGGTGGTGTGCCGGACGCCGCGGTCGCACACGCCGGCGAGCTGGCCGAGGTCGACCTCGCTGTGGTCGGCGTCGCCGTGGCCGGGGTTCGGACCCTCCAGCCCGTGACCACAGACCTCGCAGTACCGGTCGTCGGTATACACCGGTGCCGCGCACACCGGGCAGCGACCCAGGTCGTCGTCGAGTTCGAACGGCCCGCTCCCGGTGATCTGGTAGGCGACCGTGGGGGCGTCGTCATGCGGGTTGAGGTCCACCGTCATGCCGCCGGGAGAAAGCGGACGCGGCCGGAAACAGCCGGGAGAACGCATGCGGGCGGTGTGCGCAGAGCCATGTGCTGGGTGCCTCCTGCCCCTGACGATCGGGTCGCTGACGATCGGGTCGCTGACGGCCGGATCGTCGATGCTCGCCGTGGCCGTCTCGGGACACCGACGGCGCGCGCCCGATGATCGGCCGAAGTGGTCGCACTCGTCGAGCTGGTCATCACACATTCATGAAGACGTATTCTCCCAGCTTCCCCCACGGCACGTCGAGGGTGTAGATCGCCGTGCCGGCGACCTGATCCGACGCGCCCGCCATCGTCGGCGGGCGACCCTAAAAGAGCGTAAAGGCCGGGGGTGGATGGTGGCAGGGCCCCCGCATCCCGGGGAACCCCGGGCCTGCCGATCGGCGTGGTCACGCGGCCGCCGCTCATGACCCGCACCTCCGCTCGCGTCGTCACGTCGTCTCCCCGGGTCCGCCTGGGCCGCCTGGGCCGCCGGGCCGGGAGGTGGCGCTCAACGTTCTATGCCGGGCATTCTCCAGGAGTGTCACCGCCGCGGCGGTGACACTGCCAGGTCGGGGAGCACACCCGCCGAACGCCCGCGGCGGCGTGCCGCGCGGCCCGGCCGCCGTGACGAGCGCGGTACCGTAGGCCTCCACTCCGCCGAGCATGGTGAGACTGGCATCGAGATCGTCGATGTTGATCAGGTGGCACCCCGCCTCCGCCATGGGTCACCACCGGTCTTCGGCCCGCGACCACCCGGCGGCGGGTGGAAGAACGATGCGCACCTGACCCTCCTGACGCCGGTGAGGAGCGGCCGGACCACATCAGGTCGGGCCGTGGGCCTGCCGGCCCTCAGGATAGGGCGCCGGATCCCCGGAAACGGCCATGTCGAGGTATGCCCATGGCAGAGCTCCTCCGCCGAGTTCCTGCCGAGCGCGCCCCGACACGCCGGTGTCGTCCGCCGTATACCGTGGTCACATGGTCATTCCCCGGGCGTGTAATGGTCGGTGGTCCTGATGGCCGGCGCCGCTCGCCGGGACAGCGGGATCGCCCGCGGCGGTCAGGGCGGTCGGGCCGCCAAGGCCGGTTCCCACCGCAAGGGGGCCTCCACGGGCAGCGGCGGTCACGGCCGCAAGGCGCTGGAGGGCCGTGGGGCCACTCCGCCCGCGCAGCTGCGCCCCGGCCATCCCGCCCAGCGTCGTGCGGCGGCGGCTGCTGCGGCCCGTTCCGCCTCGGCCGGAGCCGAGCGGAGTCGAGCGGCCGCCGGCCGGCGCGGGGATGGTGGCCGCGCCGTCGCAGCTGCGGCCACCACCGGGCCGAGCGCCGTGGGGGGTTCCGCGGGGGCCGGGCGCCCACGGCGGACCGAGGGCGACGAGCTGGTGGTCGGGCGCAACGCGGTGGTCGAGGCGCTGCGGGCCGGGGTACCGTCGTCGACCCTTTTCATCGCCGGCGGGCTGGACTTCGACGAGCGGCTCGCCGACGCCCGCCGGCTCGCCGGGCGTGCCGGGATCGCCGTGGCCGACGTCGGCCGCACGGATCTCGACCGGATGTGTGGCACCGCTCCGCATCAGGGTCTCGCCCTCGTGGTACCGCCGTTCCGGTATGCCCATCCGGATGATCTCCTCGCCCGCGCGCGCTCGTCTCCTCCGGGTCTGCTGGTGGCGTTGGACGGGGTCACCGATCCTCGCAACCTCGGGGCCGTGGTGCGCTCGGCCGCCGCCTTCGGTGCCCACGGCGTCGTCGTCCCGGAGCGTAGGGCCGCCGGCGTGACCGCCGCGGCCTGGAAGACCTCGGCGGGGGCTGCCGCCCGGCTGCCGGTGGCGCGCGCCACCAACCTCGCCCGCACGCTCGTCTCCTACGCGGCGGGCGGCCAGTTCGTTGTCGGTCTGGCCGCGGACGGTGAAGTGAGCATCGACGAGCTCACGATGGCGACCGACCCCCTCGTCCTGGTGATCGGTTCCGAGGGACGCGGGTTGTCCAGGCTGGTCGAGCAGCGCTGCGACGTGAGGGTCCGGATCCCCATGGCGGGTGCGGTGGAGTCCCTCAACGCGGGGGTGGCCGCCGGGATCACGCTGGCCGAGATCGCCCGCCGCCGTCGGATCGGCTGAGCCGGCCGATCGGTGGGTCCGCCGGGTCTCCGCCGGGCGGGGCCGCGGAAGTTGAGCTGGCCGACGTCGCCGTGACCGGGAAACCGTGACCGGGAAACGTAGCGTGCAGCCCCGTGTCCCGTCCGGGACACGGGGCTGCTGGCCGCGCGCCGATCAGTACCGGCCGGGCGTGGACGGTGAAGGCTGGTGCGGGAAGCCGGGCAGCTCAGATCTTGTGACCCCAGCACGGCTTCGAGGCGTACCAGGGGCTCGTCCCCTGCTGGGCGTACAGGATGCGGGCGCGCTGCCACTGCTCGGCGACGCTGGCGTGCTGCGGCAGACCCTTGCCGCCGACCCCGCGCCAGGTGCTGGGCAGAAACTGGAACAACCCGCCGGCGCCGATGGAGTTGACCGCGCGGGGGTTCCCCCCGGACTCACACGGGATCACCTTGGAGAGGAAGTGGTCGGCGTTCGTCGACGCGCTGGCCGGTTGGGACAGCGCGAGGCCACCGCCGATCGAGGCCGCGAGAGTGGTGGCGGCGATCAAGGCCCGGGAACCGAGCCTGATGCGGTTGAGGCCACGAGCGAGCGAACGAGCGTTGGACATTGAGTTGCCCTTCCCCACGCCTGCGAGGTGAGCTGTCGGGTTCGGGCTGGGAATGCCCGGCCGCGCATCGCGGCTTCACCCCGAGGACGTCTTCTATCGGCGCCCGGAATTGGTTCCCCCGCTCCTGCCAAAGGTTTGATTCTCGTCGAGCGGGGGCAGGATTCGGCGTGCCGCCCGACGCATGCCATCAGGTGACGGCACGGCAACGAACATAGCTGAGAGTGACCCGGGGAAAACAAGAGTACGTGAGGATGCACACAGTGCACCCCACTTACTTGTCCCGATCTTTTTAATGGTGTTTCGCGCCCGCGTGCGCGCCCGATCCTAGAGGTTGTTCAGTGGGCTGAAAATCCCCAGTTCGTGGCTGGGTCGTCACGCTGGCGGTAAACAATACGCGATGCGTGGAGAATCTGTTCCGCCGCGTGGCGATCGAGCCTCCACTACCCGCTGCCGGCAGTCTCCAACCAGGTTCCGAAAAAATCTGTGTCGACGTTCCGGCGGACCCGCACCTATCGCCTGCTTTCCGGACTATACGGCACGAGGGAACCATGTCATATGTCGGATCTACCAGTCCGTGTCGGACACCCGGTCCCGGCGCTGCGCCGTCGGCACGTCGGCACGTCGGCATGCCGCCACGCCGCCCGCGGGGCGGGTGCGTTCGGGCTGGTCAGCGGTTGTAGGACCAGGCCGAGCCGGTACCCCGGTACTGCTCCACCGGGATCGGTGTGGTTCCGGCCCGCATCCGATCCGTGTAGAGCTGACCGTGCAGGTGATCGATCTCGTGAGCGACGAGCCGCGCCAGCCCCTGCCGATAGACGGTGATGTGCCGGTTGCCATCGATATCGGTGTGTTCGACGTGCAGCTCCAGCGGCCGGGGGACGAGGCCACGGACGTCGAAGAAGCTCAGGCAGCCCTCGTACTGCTCGTCGGTCTCCCGGGAGGTCTCGATGACGCTGGGGTTGAGCAGCGTGAGCGTGTCGCCGCCCGCGGTACGCACGATCGCCGCGGCGCGGTTGATGCCGACCTGCGGCGCGGCGATGCCCAGGCCCTTGCCGAAGGTGTGCAGAACGGACACCCGTTCGAGGGCGGAGGACAGTTCGGCGACGACCCGGCGCGCGTCTTCGGCCTCGTTGGGCAGGGCGAAAGGGCGGGCCGGCTGCCGCAGGATCGCCTCACCCTCCTGCACGATGCCGACGGCCGCCATCTGATCGCTGGGACGTGTTCCGGTCTCCGTGGCCGGATCACGTTCCGGCACGGTGGCCCGGAAGTTCCATTCCAGTCGGTAGCGGGCGTGCAGCGGCGGCTCGGTGGTCGACCAGGTGAAGATCCGTCGGTCGCCGGAGTCGGTGCGGGCGATTGCGGTCCGCAACGGGAAGGCATCGGCGGTCATCGACGTCTCCATGCCCCAGACCACGGGATCCAGCTCGGCCGGAAAGTCCAGCCGGACCGAGAGGAAACTCGTCGGTACCCGCACGGCACGCTGGAACCACGGCCCCCACTTCTCCCTGCTCACCTGGTAGCTGTAGTTGATCCATGCCGATTCGCCGGGATAGAGCGGAAATCGTCCTCGGCTGTTCTCGAAGAGCAGCCAGACCTCCTTGAGCGCGTCCCAGTCGGTCTTGACCTGCCAGGCCATCTGCTCGCCGCCACAGTGCGCGCTGAGCTGGAGGTCCTCCCAGCGCAGCGGATCGGATCGGTACAACCGCGCGGAGCGTTCCGGATCTCCCGGGAACCGGTCGACCGATATCCGCATCAGATACCGGGTTACCGGTTCGCTGCCGGCGTTGAGAAGACGTCTTCGCTGGTGGGCGACGTACATGCTGTCGTCGTAGCGGAGTTCGGCCCGGTCCTCCTCGACGACCAGGCCTCCCGGTCCGGGGGGGAGCCGGCCCGGGCCCTCGGCGACGACGGGACCGGGGGCCGGGGCCGGGTCGACGGAGGGGGTCGCGACGTGGGCTACCGGTGTCGGGCCGGATCCGGCCGGAACCGTCGGCAGCCCGGGCGGCTCGCGCACGTCCCGTGCCGCCTCCCACGGCCGTGCGGCCAGGTGGAAATAACTGCCCGGGATGCGCAGCGCGTCGGTGATGCGTTCGATCAGGGAGAGCCGGGCGATGTGGTCCTCGCCCTGCATGATCCGGCTGACCCTGCTTTGGCTGAGCCCTTCCACCGGAGATGCGATGCGATTCTGGCTGGCACCGTCGTACTTCTTCATCAGCCGGAACACCGTGCGGAAGTCCCGCGTCGCGCACGCCGCCCGGAAGTCCTCCCGGGCCAACAGCCTGGGCGATACCCGGTAAGGTCCAGATTCGTACGACATCGAAACGGCCTTCCATGTCGGTACGGTCGGTGAAGGCCGGAGTGAAATCGGGCGATCAGTCCTCCGTCAGTCGACACATCAGGATAACGACGCCATGTCAAACGGGCACAGATGTCCGGCTGAATGCTCGACTGTCGGGTATCCGACAGTGCGGGCTCGGCGGTTTCCCTGATCTTTCCAGGTTTTCGTGGTAATGCGGATGTCGTGTCTGACTCCTTGCGGACAGCGACGGCTGCTGGTGGCGTGTTGTCGCCGCCGGCCAGGGTGACAGGAGGCGCACCCGCCGCCTGGAAAGACCTCGTTCCACCCATGGAACTAGGTCTTCGTCCCGTGGCGATCCGGGCTGCCCTAGCGGCGCGATCCGGGCCTGGTGCCCACCGATGCCGGCTCGCTCCTCGATGTCCGACGGCCCGTCGCGGCGGACAGGTGTGGAGGGTTAGGTACGGTTTGGCGGCCGTAAACCGGTTCGCCTCCCAATATCTTCGCTCTCGGCCATCTATTCGCGATCTTCGGCGTTCCGCGCCGGGACATCCTCGGCCAAGGCCGTGCGGATGCGACCGCCGAGACGGCCGGGTAGTTCGGTCAACGGGGTCCAGCGGTAGGCAGGGACCGACCCAACCACAACTGATCAACCAGATGCGGGGGGTCAAGTTTCCGAGACTCGTGGCCCATACGAGAAAGGCATGCCTGACTGACGTTTCCGGATCCCGGTCGCCTGCGTCAGTCTTGGTGGCAGGCCGGTCCCGCCCCGCGTCGAGCCGCGACCTCCGCCGGGCGGGGCCGGCGTGACGCCGAGCCGCGGCCGGGTGCGACGCCCAAGACCTCCGTCGGGGGGGCTATGGACAGGTGGCCCTGCCCTGCCCAAGCAGGGCCACCCTCGGCCTCCGTTCAGCCCTCGCCGGTGAAGTGCAGAGTGACGCGATGCCGGTCCGACGGCCAGGCGGGCACCCGGAGAACGCTCCGGTGGGCCGTCTTTCCCCGCGGTGTCATCGCGACTTCGACCGAGCGCTCACCTGCCGGGACGAACACATCTACGCCGGTGATGAAGCCGATCCCGAAATACGCCGGAATCGGCATTGTAAGGTGGGTGACGCCGTCGGAATTCCGGTCGAACAGGTAGACGCCCAGGGCCAGTTTGGACCGGGGCGCGTCGGCGGCGTTCAGCACGTTCTTCCCGTCGATGCTGAGGACGTCGTCGGCGTTCCCCTGGTCCCCCCACCATTCGAGCGGGCGTTCGACGACCAGATCGGTGTGCCCGGGACCGGTCTCCATCCCGCCGCCGATCTCCTGGCCCGGCTGGCTCGTCAGCAGACGTACGAGGTGATCGTCGCGGCGGAACGGCTGGTAGTAGAAGTGGTGGTCGGGTTCCCCGCCGCGTACGATCACGAACTCGTAGGTGGAGGCGCCGTCACCTCGGAACGGACCCCAGGATCCGTCGCCGGAGAGGTGGAAATAACCTTTGAGGCTGTTCGCCCCCCGCCGACCCGTCCGTGGGTCGACCCGGTGAACCTCCAGTCTGGCGTCCCGCACACCGGCATTCACCGGATAGCGCAGGGCCCGGCCGGAGATCTCGATCGGGCCCTGCTTCGGCACCACGTCGGTCGTGTGCGGAGTGGTTCCGGTGAGAAACCGGTACATCTCCCTGAAGGTGGCCGTCGAGGTCAGGAGCTGGGCGCGGTCCTGGTCGACGAACCGCACGTTGACGGCCCCCTCGACGCGCCGGGTCGGATCGTTCTCGCCCCAGACCGCCAGGGTGGGCACTCCGGCCGGGGGTCTACCCGCGAGCGAGCCTCCGACGGTGACGTAGTGCGCGACCCGGTTCGCCCGGTCGGATGAGCTGGTCAGGTACCGCTCGCTTAGCGCGGCGCCCTCGAGATGTGCCACCAGATCGAGCTTCTTCGCCCCGGTTGCCTTGAGGATACTAGCGATCTTCGCATCGAGGTCCGGAAGGACCTCCTCGACGGAGTTGGCCGAGGACGACGCATCGTAGTCGAAGGCCTCGACGTAGTCGACGGGATAGCCGTTTGCGGTGAATCGTTGCGCCGGTGTCTCGAAGAGGCTGCCCGACCCAAGGCTGCCGTGCACGAACAGGATCGGGAGGCGAGAGGCGTCCGGGGCGGCGACCGCGGCCTCCGCCAGCTCCCGCGCGAGCGCCGGGGAGCGTCCCGCGCCGGACTCCGTGCCACCAGCGCCGGAACAGGCGACCGCCAGTCCGGCGATGGCAAGCGCGCTCAGCAGGTGGAAGTAACGGCGGCGAGCCACTCGACGTCCCTTTCCCTCGGGATATCCGACGGCCACGCACCGGGCCACCGTCAGCATTTCTCCTGTCGGTTACACCTCGGTAGCGGCGCACCACTGGATCGGACGTTCTGCGCGTCCGACACGTCTCGTGCCAGAGCACAGTACATCGGGCCGGCGCATGTGACGGCCAGGCCCTCGTGAGCTTCGGTGCGGACGCGGCCGTTCCCCTGGTCAAAAACAAGGTGCGGGCCCGGCCGGTCGCCTGTCATCATCTCGGCATGGACAGCGTGGCCGGCGGGGTTCCGCATCAGGAGATACGGTCGCCTGGCATCGGTTCCCGTGACGCCGGTCAAAACGGCACCGGCCTGGACGATGTCGGCACCGCCGTGGACAACCTCGTTTCCCGCCGGGTGGAGCGGTATGCCGCCCTGCGTTCCTATCTGCGTTTCGTCGCGACCTTCAAGGGGCCGGCTCTCCTGGTCGTCGGTGTCTTCGTCCTGTCCAACAGCCTGCTCGCCGTGATACCGGTCCTCATCGGCCTTCTCGTGCAGGCTCTCGCCAGCGCCCCGGTACAGACCCACGACGCGTACCTGTACGCCGGCGTCCTTCTCGCGTGCAACATCGGCCATGACCTGACCTGGCGTGGTGCCGAGGTGCTGTATCTCCGGCTACTCAACCACCGGGGCTACGAATACGAGAACATTCTCTTTGGAAATGTCATAAACGAGCGATATCCATACTTCGTCGGCAAGTTCACCGGAAAGATCAGCAGCTATGTGAGCACGCTCGGCCGCGAGTTCCGAGAGATCCTCGAGACGGCGTGCTTCACGTACGTCGAACAGCTGGTCAAGGTTCCGGCGATCCTAATGATCATGTTTTCGGTTAACCTTTACTCGGGCCTGGCCTTCCTGGGTTCCGTCGCGATCATGCTTCTTGTCGGCAGGCACACCGTCCGTCGTTCGGCCCGCGCGGAGAAGCGGCTCGCGGACGAGGTCTCGGAGATGGACGGTTACGTGATCGACGTCATCTCGAACTTCGTGAGCGTGAAGTCGTTCCTCCAGGAGGAGGCCGAGTACGAGCGGGTCCGCCGGCGTCGTCGCCGGGTCATCGCCGCCGCGTATCGCTCGTCCTTCTGGAGCATTGTGTTCTGGACCTCGATGAGCCTCGTGGTCCGGTACCTCGTCTGGCCGGTGTCGATCGTCCTAAACCTGTATCTATTCCTCCACGGTGAGATGAGCCTGGCCCAGTTCACGACCTTCCTCTCCGCGCTGGTCCTCTTCTCCGACTTTATCTGGGGGACGGTGTGGGAGATTGCGCAGCTCAATCTCCGACTCGCCCGCATCGAGGAGGCCTACCACTACCTCTTCGCCGGTCGGAACATCCTGTCAGCCGGTCCGGATAATTCAGCCGGTTCAGCTGGTTCAGGCCGTCCTGCGGTTCTTCCCGCGGTTTCCGGTCGGCTGCAGTTCCAGGGCCTGTCGTTCGCCTATCCCGAGAACGACCGGAACCTCGTGCTCGCGGGCATCGACCTGGCCATCGAGCGGGGCGAAAAGATCGGCATCGTGGGTCGCAGCGGAAGCGGCAAGACGACGTTCATCAAGCTGTTGCTGGGCTACTACCCGCTCCCACCGGGCATGGTCGCCGTGGACGGTGTTCCGGTGTCCAACCGCCAGCTCGCTCGGGGTATCTCCTACGTTCCGCAGGACACCACCCTCTTCCACCGGTCCATCCGGGACAACATCGTCTACGGGACCGCGGGCCCGGTGACCCAGGCGCAGGTGGAGGCGGCGGCGCTGCGGGCCCACGCGCACAGCTTCATCTCGCGGGCGCCCGACGGTTACGACACCGTCGTCGGGGAACGTGGCATCAAACTCTCGACCGGGCAACGGCAGCGGATCGCCATTGCCCGCGCCTTCCTGGACGACAAACCCATCCTCATCCTGGACGAGGCGACGAGCGCGCTGGACAGCGAGAGCGAGGTACTCGTCCAGAACGCACTCGAGAACCTGTGGCGAGACAAGACGGTGATCGCCGTCGCGCACCGGCTGTCGACCCTGCTGCACATGGACCGCATCGTCGTCCTCGACGACGGTCGCGTCGTGGAGCAAGGGTCCCATCGCGAGCTGCTCGAGCGGCGGGGGCGCTACCACCGGCTGTGGCAGCGGCAGAGCGGAGGAATGATCCCGGTCGAGTAGCTTGGCCGGATGATGGTGACCACCCGACCACGACGAGCGGGGATCCTCTCCTGCCCCCTACAGAACCGTTGACGGAGCCCGCGCAGGGCTGTTAGCTTGCCCAAACGAAACGAAAATCGTTTTCGTTTCGTTTGAGTCAACGGGGGCATCCGCTGTCCATCGATCAACCTACGTCGGTACGTGCCACGCCGACGCCATCCGTGGGTGCCGCGGACGCGGTACGGCTGCGGGCGGTGGCGGCGCTTCGACCCGCCCGCGGGATGCCCGCGGTCACTGCCTGCGCCGTGCTGCCGCGCACGGCGCGCGGCGCGCGCGGCAGATTCTTGATCACTCTGCTCGCCCTGGTGCTGGCGACACCGATCGTTGTTGGGGCAGCGATCGGCGTGGGTTCGGTATCGGTGCCTCCCGGTGAGGTGTGGTCCAGCGTCGTGGCTCATCTGACCGGCAACGGTGCCCAGTCCTCGATGATCAACGATCAGATTATCTGGCAGGTGCGGACGCCGCGGGTGTTGCTGGCGTTCGTGGTGGGTGCGGGCCTGGCCGTGGCCGGAGCCGTGCTGCAGGCGGTGGTGCGTAACCCCCTCGCCGATCCGTATGTGCTGGGCGTGTCCTCGGGTGCCTCCGTCGCCGCGGTCGCTGTCCTCACCCTGGGAGGGGTCTCGTCGTCGGGGCTTGCCGCGGCGGTGGGGGTGTCGGGGGCGGCGTTCATCGGTGCCGTTCTCACCCTGGCTCTCGTGATCGCGTTAGGGCGTAGGCGCGGTTACCTGGACCCGCAACGGCTGCTGCTCGCAGGGGTGGCGCTGACCTATCTGTTCCAGGCTGGCACCAGCTACCTGCAGTTGCGGGTCGGCTCGAACCAACTCGCCGCGGTGCTGTTCTGGCTGCTGGGAACGGTGTCGGGGGCCGAGTGGGACACACTGGGGCTGCCCGCGTGCATCGTCGTGGCCGCGACGCTGTGGCTGCTGGCGCAGGCCCGGTCGTTGAATGCCTTGCTGCTCGGTGATGAGGCCGCCGCCTCGCTGGGGATCCCGGTCAGCCGGCTGCGGACCCAGCTGCTGATCGTTACCGCCGCTCTGACAGCGTCCGTCATCTCCGTCGCCGGCGGTGTCGCGTTCGTCGGCCTCATCGCGCCGCACTGCGTGCGGATGCTTATCGGGTCGGACCACCGGCGGCTGCTCCCGGTAACGGCGCTGCTGGGCGGAACGTTCCTCGTGCTGGCCGATCTCCTCGGCCGGGTCGTGGCCCGGCCGTTGGAGCTGCCGTTGAGCATTATCACCGCGGTCGCCGGGGTGCCCTTCTTCCTCGTGCTGCTGCGCCGGTCGGGACGGGCGAGTGGTGCCTCGTGACGGGCCTTCGCCTGGAAGGTCTGGGTGTCGTCGCCGACGGGGTACAGATCGTGCGCGACCTGACGGTCGGCTGTCCCCCCGGCGCCTTCGTCGGCCTGGTCGGTCCGAACGGCAGCGGGAAGTCGACCGTGCTGAAGACGGTCTACCGGGTGGTGCGGCCGACGTCCGGTGCGGTGCTGCTCGACGGAACTGACCTGGTCAGGGACCTCACCCCGCGCCAGTCGGCGCGGCGGGTCGCGGCCTTGGCGCAGGAAAGCCCCGATGGCTTCGACTTCACCGTCCTTGAGGTGGTCGCGACCGGGCGGACCCCCCACCAGAGCGCGTGGAGCCCGACCTCGACCGGGGATCATGAGATCATCTCGGCCGCGCTCGACACCGTGGGCATGGCCGCGCACGCCGGGCGGGCGTTCGCGTCGCTGTCCGGCGGCGAGAAGCAGCGGGTCCTGCTGGCGCGCGCCCTCGTGCAGGCACCGTCGGTGCTGATCCTGGACGAGCCGACCAACCATCTGGATATCAGCACCCAGCTGAGCCTGCTGGAGTTGGTGCGCTCACTCGGGATCACCGTGCTCGCCGCGTTACATGACCTCAACCTCGCGACGGCCTTCTGTGACCGGCTCTATGTCCTGCACGACGGCGCGGTGATCTGTTCGGGCAAACCGGAGGACGTCCTGACCGCCGACCTCATCGGCCGCGTGTTCGGGGTGCGCGCCGACCGGAGCGTCCACCCGGTGACCGGCCGCCTCCACCTCGCTTTCTCCAGTCTTCCCTTCCCCAGCCTGCCTTCTTCCAGCCTGCCCGGAACAGACGAGCCGGCCCCGGTGGTAGCTGGCGCGGAAATCCCGATAAAGCAATGACCCGATGAAGCAATGGAAGGAGACAGAACCCGATGAAGAAACTCGGCGCCGGCGTCGCGGTCGTTGCCCTGCTCGTTGTTACCGCCGGTCTCACCGGCTGCGGGTCCGGTTCGACCACCGGCGCGGGCAGTGCGAGCGCGGCCGATGCCCGGTCGGCCCCGGCCGGTACCCGCTATCCCGTTGAGGTGGCGAACTGCGGCCGGACCCTGCACTTCGACGAGGCCCCGGCGCGGGTCGTCTCCGGGTGGACCACCAGTACCGAGCTCCTCATCGAACTGGGCCTGACGGACCGGATTGTTGGCCAGTACAACACCAGCAGCGGCACACCGGCGGCGAAGTACGCCAGTGTGGAGGCGAAGCTACCCGCCCTCGGTACCGGCGCACCGACCCGGGAGGCGCTGCTCGCCGCCCGGCCCGACCTGATCTGGGCGGATGGCAGCTATCTGTTTGACGGCCGGCAGCTCCCCACGATCGCCGAGCTGGCCGCCCAGGGCACCCAGGTGATGATTCTCAGTGGGTTCTGCACCGACGACGCCACCAAGGCGACGGTCCGTGACGTCGATACCGACCTGACCGCGCTCGGCATGATCTTCGGCATTCCGGGCCGGGCCAGGCAGGTCCAGGCCGACATCAACGAACGGCTCCGCCAGGTCGCGACGAAGATCCAGGGCAGGGACCCCGTCCCGGTCGCGGTGGTCGCCACCTACCAGGGAACCGTCTACACCTACGACGGCGTCTACACCGACATCGCGCGGCTCGCCGGGGCGCGGAACATCTACGCGGGCACCCTGCCCAAGGGCAAATACTTCAGTGAGCTGTCGGTGGAGGACCTCATCAGCAAGAATCCCGGCACCCTCGTCTATCTGCTCAGCGGCAGCGAAACCGAGGCCGAGGCCCGCAAGTTCCTCACCTCCCGGCTCCCGACCGTGGCGGCAGTCCGCAACAACCGTGTGTTCTTCCTCCCGCAGTCGGACTCGGCCAACCTCGCCGGCGTGGAAGGCGTGACAAAGCTGGCCGCCGCGCTGCACGCCTGAGCCGCAGACCCAAAAATGTGGGACGACCTGAGATGAGTAACAACCTGAGATGAGTACGGTACCCGCCTTCCGGCTTTTCCTGGCGAGCCGGGCTGTCTCCTGGGCGGGTTCGGCGATGACGCTCGTCGCGCTCCCGGTGCTGCTTTTCCAGCGCACCGGGAGCGGCACGCTCGCGGGCGTGCTGGTCGGTCTCGAAGCGGTGCCCTACCTCGTGCTCGGACTGCCCGCTGGTGCCCTGGTCGACCGCTGGGATCACCGGCGCACGATGGTGGTCACCAGTTGCCTCAGCGGCCTGACGATGGCCAGCATCCCCGTGGCCAACTGGGCGGGTGTCCTCACCACACCCCATCTGCTGATCTCCGCGGTGCTTGTCGCATCGGTCTTCGTGTTCTTCGATGCGGCCAGCTTCGGCGCAGTCCCGGCGATCGTGGGACGGGACGCGGTGGCCGCGGCGACCGGAGCGATGGTGTCGGTGAGCACCGTTGTCAACCTGGTCGGGCCGGCCGTCGGCGGGGTGGCCGCGGCCACGGTGGGCGCAGCCAGTGTGCTCGCCCTCGATGCGCTCAGCTACCTGGTCGGTGCCATCCTGCTCTCCCGGGTGCGCTGGGCCGTGCCGGCCGCAGCCGACCGGAGCGGGGCCGACCGGAGCGGGGCCGACCGGAGCGGGGCCGACCGGAGCGGGCCGGCTGGCAGCCGGGTGAGCCGGACCCGTCGCGACATCGCCGAGGGCCTGGGTTACATCCGGGGGCATCGCCTCATCCGGACTCTGACCCTGCTCGGGGCCGGCAGCAGCCTGTCCGGGGGCGCGGTCACCGGCCTGGTCGTCGTCGTCGCGGTACGGCAGTTCGGCCTTCCCGACGACGACCCGCGGATCGGTCTCCTCTACGTCGCCGCCGCGCTCGGAACGCTGATCGTCAGCCAGCTGCTCAGCCGCGTGCACCGACACGTCCCCACCGGAACGATCACACTCGGTGCGCTCGGAGCCAGCACGCTCGCCCTGATCGGCTGGTCTCTGAACACGGCGTGGCTGCCAGGGATGGGCATCCTGCTGCTCTGGCAGGCCAGCACCTCCCTGGTCATCCTAAACGGCATCGTCGTCCGGCAAGCCGTCACCCCCCTACGCCTGCAGGCCCGGGTCAACACCACCGCGAGGATGATCGCCTGGGGCGGAACGCCGCTGGGTGCCGTGCTCGCCGGCATCCTCGCCGATGCCTGGGGCACCCGGGCCGCTCTGCTGACCGCCTCGGCCGGCGTCGGCCTGGCGCTGGTAGCGGGCCTGATGGCAGGCCTCGGCCACACCGGCAGGCTTCAGGACCTGATCAGGGCCGACGAGGCACCGGCCAACCCGCCGCAGGCCGGGCCCGGTGGGCCGGACGCCGCGGTCCGGGCGGTGACAGCCGCCGAATGAGCCCCCGAACGAGCCGCCCGGCGGATGTGTGGATATCAGCCCAGCCCCACGTCGCTCGTGCTAGCATTCCTTTTGAAAACGAAAACCGTTTTATTGCGAAGGAGGTGAAGCATGGCGGAGATCTCGTTCGAGGAGCTGGCCGAGGCGCCGGTCCTCGCTGCCCCGCAGGACCCGACCACGCACGCGCTCGTCCAGAGCCCGTTCGCGTGGGACGACGAGGAGTAGTGCCGCCGGTTCACTGAAGGCGCCGAACGCACCTTGGTGAGCCAGTGCAAGCCGTGACCGTCGGTGCCGTCAGTTTCCCGGACGTCCTCGACGGTCACGGTCTCTACCGGGTTCATCCCGGCCCGCGCGCGACCCGTGCCGGCCATGACCCCTGCCGGCCGCAACCAGCCCATCACGACCAGCCCATCACGACCAGCCCATCACGACCGCGACACACCCGATGAGGAAAGCCGACGTGTTCTCTCCTGGCCACCATCTCTACCGGGCCGCCGACGGGAGTTGGCGTTACAGCGCCCCCGGGGACGTCTTCGTCCGAATTGGCGGCGAGGACCGCCTGCTCGCCCTCGTGCGGAACGTCGCGGCCGGGGCCACCCAGCTGCCCCTGCCCGATGCGGACCGACCCGCCGTCGAGCGCATGACCGCCGCGCTCACCGATCGCGGCGTGTTCGTCGGCCCGGGGCGTGCGGGGACCGTTCCGGCTGGCTGGAAGGTGCACCTCGACGGCGACAGTCCGGTCGTCGGGAAGCTCACCGAACTCCTGGGCGACATCATCGATGACGTCGAGTGCACCGTGGGCCCGGCGGACGAGGCCGCGGTAGCCGGCTCGGACGCCGTCGTCAGCTGCGCCCGGTGGCTGCCGGACTCGCACTGGTGCCGGCTCGATCAGTGGTGCGCGGCGCACCACACGCCATGGCACGGCTGCTACGCCGAGGGCGACACGTTCGTCGTGGGACCCCTGTCGATGCCGGGCCGTACGGCGTGCTACCGGGACACCAGAGGACGTCGGCTCGCCGCGGCCGCTCTCCCCGACGAGCTGATCGCCCACTGGGCTTACCTCGATTCCGACGCGGTCAAGCCGCCGGCACCGTTCACCCCGGCAGCCACCGCGGTGCTGGCGGGGCTGCTCGCCGCCGACCTGCGGGCGCTGGCGGCGGGAAGCACCGTTCCCAGCGAGGGGCACCAGCTCGTCGTCGATCCGACCACGGCGTCGATCAGCCGGCATCCGGTGCTTCCTCTTCCCAACCTCGCGGTCAACCCGGTCTAGG
>NZ_CDWWXA010000029.1:0-7097 GCF_977971845.1 Frankia sp. CeCAU1
CCCCCTTGTCCGTGACGCTGCGGCCCGGAATCGAACCGGCCCGCCGGCCGCCCGCTCGTCCTGACGAGGACGTCGGACCCGTGGACGGCTGGTCGTCACCCTGCCGTCTCGTGGCACACGGCCGGCGTCCGCGGTGCCAGCCCGCGGGCCGCCGCACGGCCGGACCCCACCGACACGGGTGGGATCACAGCACGAAGATTGCCGGTTGATCATGCCGGACGTCAAGCACGCCGTCGTCCCCGGCGTGTCACGCGTACCCGGGCCACCTCGACAGCGTCGTACCGTGGCGGGTAGGCCGCGCCTACCCGGGTGATGGCACCCTCGCGGGCGTATTCGTTGATCGTGCTCACCGGGATGCGGAGCGCCCGGGCGATGGTGCGGACGTCGTCGACGGCCCCCATGCGAGCCGGCCGAGCGGGGCGTGAGCTGGTCATCGGGGCGTGGCCTCCTTCAGGTGCGCGATGACCATCTCGGCCATATCCTCCGGTCGCTGCCGGTAGCCGCATGACCAGCACACCACGTCCGGGGTGCCGCCCTCGTCTCGGGGGATCGCGAGCCTCGACGGCCGCCACACGCGGGTGTCCCATCCCTCGGTCTCGGCCAGGGCCAGGAGCTCGGCAGGATCACCCGCGGCGGTGGCCGCATAGTCGACCATCCAGCATCCATAATCGTCCGCCACGATGCCCTGGCGGGTGACCACCGTGACCGGCGAGGCGAAGACGGCCGGGCAGGGGCCGAGCCAGAGCAGGTCGCGGGCGAGTCCGAGGACCCCGCGTGCCTGCCGGCGGTGGGCGTCGAGTACGCCGTCGCACCGGGCCCGGTATTGGGCGCCGGGGCAGTCCGGCAGGGCGTCGAGGCGCTCGGCGAGCGTCGGGATCGCGTCGAGTGCGCGAGCGGCGCCGCGGTCACGGGTGATGTCGCCCAGGGCCTGGCGGCCCGCCTCGGCGAGCACCCCGGCCGACCGCTCGATGCCCGCCTGCACGGTGAGGATGTCGAGCAAGCCTGGGCCGGGCGGCCGCGAGCCGGCGCCCCCGCGGCGTGCGCTCTGGTCCTGGCGGACGGTGGGCGTCAGCGCCGGCGCCGACGCTATGGCCTCGCCGAGATGGGTGTGCAGCAGGACCAGGTCCACGCACAGATCCCGCAGATCCATACCTGCCCCTCTCGTGGGCGCACTACCGGCGTCATCGTGATCCTGACAGTTCGCGGTCAGGCATCGACCTCGAGGTCGAGGGCGGCGTTTGATGTTGACTGTCGGCCCCCTCGGCCACGGCGTCCAGCTCGTCTAGGACAGCCAGGACCCGGGCGAGCGCGGCAGCGGCCGGATGCTCAGACATCGTCGGTCCCCTCACCGGTCGGTGTGCCGACGGCGTCGAGCGCCTGCCGCATGGCGGCGACCTGCGCCTCGGCGGCGTCGGCGCAGGTGTCAGTCGGCACGGCGGGTCTCCACGGCGGGTCGGGAGAGGATGCGGCGGATGCCTTCGGCGCGTGCGGGTGCCTGGTCTCCGTGGCGTCCGTCGGCGTCGAGGCAGCGGCACTGGCCGTACAAGGCGCAGTGGCCGGGGCAGGGTCGGCGGCACCCTGGGCGACGCGGGAGGTAGCGGACGGGGCCACGTCGGCGGCTCGTGAGGCTCCGCGCAGAGTGAGGCCGTCATCTTGCGCCCGTTCAGCCACGGCCTCGGCTCTGGCCATCTCGGCGTGCAGCTCGCCGGCGGTCGTGGTGCGGCAGGCCATCCGCCACCACAGGTAGGCGTGGCCGTACCAGCGGATGGCCTCGGTCAGGTCGGCGAGGCGTTCGGGGTCGGACTTCGCCAAGAGGCGGAGGACCTCCGTGGTCCAGCTCGTCGGAGAGCCGCCCAGCGCCAGGGCGACATCGTCGGTGCTGTCGAGCGGGTGATCGTCGGGGACGGCGGGCGGTCGGACCCAGGCGGGTCGGGTGAGGGCGCTCATCAGAACGGCATCTCCTCGTCGTCGTCCTGGTCGTCGGCGTCGACGGTGCGCGCTGGCGCGGCGGGGAGCTCCCAGCGGTAGACCGGAGCAGGCTGCCAGCGGGCGGCCGCGGCCCGCGCGGTTTCCTCAGAGGTGGGGGTGAGGGCGTAGACGGCATCTGGAGCGATGAGCTGCGTTGCCCAGCCGTCGCCGTTCGGGACGTCGAGGCGGAGGAAACCCTTTCCCGCGACCTCGACTTCGCGGACGCGGCCGGCGCGGCGAACACGCCCCATCAGCTCGACGATCATCCATTCGTCGAGTTCGGCCTGGTCAAGATCCGTCATAGTGGTCCTTCGGGGTGATCAGTGGCGTGAGCCAGTCGGGTAGCGGGGCGAGGGGGATGTTCCGGATGAGGCGGTACTCGCCGGCGGGGGTGCGGCTTCCGGCAGCCAGGATGTAACCGCCTGAGCTGGAGCCAGGGCCCCGGATGTCGATGCCGGGCCCGCGGCCACTGCGGCCGCCGGACGACGAGGGGATGGGCCGGCCGCCGGCGGCGAGGAACGCCTCGATGCCATCGGGCTGGCCGGGGTGGCGGTCGAGGTCGAGCACGACGACGTCGCTGGCCCTGCAGCCGACGATGATCTCGATTGGGTCGACCATGCGGTGCTGCCAGCCGGGCGTGGGGATCCGGCTGCCGGCCGGCAGCCCGAACAGTGCCAGGCCTCGGGCGGCCGCGGCCAGTGCGGCCACTACTCCGGGTAGCACACGCACTCGGCGTATGGGTGGTTGGCGTTCGGGCCGCGCGCGCCGCATTCGGGGCAGCCCTCGTCGCAGCGGCAGCGGTCGAAGCCGCATTCGTCGCAGTACTCGTCTTCGTCGTCCATCAGTCGCCGGTCTCCTCGGCGCCGACGGGGCCGGCGGCCAGGGCGCGGACGGCTAGGCCGGCGGCGGCGCGGCCTTCCGACGTGCCGTTGCGCAGGAGGCCGACACGAGCGAGCCGACCCGACAGCAGGTCGGGGCCCTGGATGTCGTCCCAGGAAGCGGCCTCGATGTCGGGGGTGATGCTGATCGGGGTACCGATGGGATTGGTCATGTGATCCTTTCGGGCGGGTTGAGCCGGGGCTCAGGAGGCGAGCCGGTCGCGGCGCCAGGCGGCGAGGATGCGCCGCGCGGTGCCCGGGTCCATGCCGACCTCGGCGGCGAGGTCGGCGGCGAGGGCGCTGGGGCCGCGGGTGTCGTCGGCTGGGACGAGCTCGGCCAGGCGGAGGAGCCGATCGGTTTTGGTGCCCGCGACCTGGGGCTCATCGGTCTGCGCCGCCGGCTCAGGGGTCGGCTCAGACCGGCTCGGCGGTGGAGCATCGTCCACTAGGGCCGGCTCGGCCGGCTGGGGTCGGCTCAGGCGGAGCACGACGACGGCCGCGATGCACGCCGTGGGCCAGGCTGCTAGGAGCGGCGCCCACGGGCCGGCCGGGTCGGTTCGGCCGGTGGTTACCGTGCCGCAGGCGAGGGCCAGGAGGGCCGGGGCGGCGGCCAGGACGGCGGCCGCGATGCGCCGGCCGACGCTCCGGTGGGGCCGCGCCTGGGTCTCCCGGGTGGCGACGAGGGCGAGGAGGGCGCCGGCGCCGGCGGTGACCGCGACCCGGGCGGGGGTCTGGCCCGCCCACCGGGCGGCTGCGGCGATCTGCCAGGCGGGGATGCCGGCCGCGGCGACCGTGATGACGGCGGTCAGCAGCGCGTCCCAGGTGGACCGGTCGGTGAGCCAGTGGCGTACATGGTCAATCGGCGTGGTGTAGTAGTCATCCACGGGTCGGCGTCCTCTCGCTAGGGGTCCAGGGGGTGACGATTCGGCCGGGCCCGGGTGCGCATCCCCGGGCCCGGTGTATGTCCGGGGGCAGTCAGAGGCGGTCGCGCAGACCGACACGGCCGGCGATGCGGTGTGCGCGGCCGAGCTGGACGGCGGTGCCGTAGCCGAGGCGATGGCCTGCCGCGCCAATCAGGGCGAGCAGGGTCGTCCACAGGGTGCCGGTGCCGGCTAGCAGCAGGTACACGCTGATCGCGGCGAGGATGGCGGTGCCGGCGACGTGCAGGCCCATCCGGGCGCCCGGGCTCATCGGGTCGGCCCTCCATCTGTCTCGGCAACGACGGGCAGGACGGTGCCGGTGAGCTGCGCGGTGCCGAGCACGCGGGTGTCGTGGGGGCGCCCCGCGGCCGCAGGCATGGCGGCGATGGCGGCCCGGGCGCGGTCGGATAGCTCGCCTCCCCGGATATGCATGGTCGTGCCGTCGTCGAACGGCGACGGGAGCCGGCCGGCGGCGATGGCCGTGGCGGCGTCGGCATGCTGGAGCTCGGCGGCCTCGCGGTCCGGGGCGAGGCCACCCCAGATGCAGGCCGGGCAGGACCAGAACCCGAGGTCCTCGTCCTCGTCGTAGACGGCGATGTCGTGCGCGGCGGCGAGCGCCCGGGCGAGATCCTGACGGGTCTCGCCCGGAGCGGGCGCGGTCGGGACTGGCGGGACGAGGGTCAGCGTGCGGCGCGGACCGGTGTCCTCTGGCCCCACCGGATCCGCCGGCGTAGCCACGGCCGGCATGTCAGGCAGGGCCTCGGCCGCCCCTCGCGGTCCATGCCGGTCCAGCCGGGACAGTGCGGCGAGTGCTGCGGCGTCGACTCCTCGGCATCCTGGGCCTCCTCGCGGTCCTCGGACGCGACGTAGTACACGGCTGATCACCTCCCACCAGGGAGTGTGATCGACACGTCTGACAAGATCCATCAGATTTGCTCCTGTTCCTGGTCAGGCGGTTGCGGCCGCGAGCGGGCGGTCGCTCAGATGGGCGGGTGGCGAGCCGGGCGGGTCGGCGACGAGCTCGGCGAACAGCGGGAGGGGCGCCTGGTCGTAGGGCGCGGGCGGGTGGACGTGGATGCGCTGACCGGTACGGCTAAACAGCCGGAACCGGCCCTGCGAGGCTCGGGCCATCAGGTCCGCGCGGGCCCGCGCGGCATGGCGAGCGCCAACGGTGGACGCCGAGCGGAGCCGTGGAGGAGCCGTGGGCGTCGCTACCGGCTCGGCCGGCGCCGACGGCGCAGCGGCCACCGGCGCAGAGCGCACCCCATCCCCATCACCACCCCGTAGGGGTGATGGGGATGGGGATGGGGGCTGGTGCGTACCTAGGTATGAATCAGGTACGACTTGGGAACGACTTGGATCGGATCTAGAAGCGACCTGGGAGCGACCTTGGTCAGACTCAGGAACGACCTGAGTCAGGCCCGGGTCCGACTTGGGGGCGACCTCGGAACGAGGCGGGAACGGACGGACCGCGCCGCCGCCCGGGCGTCCGACTGGCCGGGCGGGCCCAGGCGACTCGGCCGGGCCCAGGCGCATGCCGGCCGTCTCCAGGTCGCGGCCCGCCTTCGCGCCAGCGCAGCGCCGGCAGCACACCACCAGGTTGTCCCCTGTCACATCCTCGGCCGGGTCGACCATGTCGTAGGTGCCCCCCAGGCCCGACCGTCGGTCGGACCAGACGACATGCCGGCCGCAATACCGGCATGTCGACCCATCTCGAGCACGGACCTCGCGGCGTAGACCGGGCAAGGCTCGGGCGGCCGAGCGGAGCCGCCGGTCCGCCAGGACCTCGGTCCTGGAGGGGTTGCAGTCGGAGAAGTCATGCAACCGCCAGCCCCTGACGCTGCCGTCGGTGTCCGTCTCGGCGTCGAACAGGCCGACCCGGACGAGTTCGGCGGCATCGGCCTCGGTGGCGTCGAGGAGCGGGAGGGTCTCCGGCGAGATCAGACCATCAGTCAGGAGGTCCGATGCGTAGGAGAGCGTCATCGACCAGAGCGACCGGCCACGATGGGACGCCGCCCGGACCTTCGGGTGGCGCCACCACGTGTCCGACTGCTTGCCCCAGGGCACTACTCGGCCCCCCTCGTCGCGAAGTCGGTGAGGCGGAGAGCCGCGACGCCATCATCGGCGACCCGCTCGAGCAGGCCCGCGTCGACGAGCTGGTCAGGCAACTCTGCGTCGGCAGCAATCCTCAACATCCGCACGACCCCCTCAGGGATCACACCGTCGAGCCGGCCGGCGGCGACGCACCACAGCGCGCACTGCACCCACAGCCATAGACCGAGGCCGCCGACCTGCACGACCCGCCGGTCATCGAGTTCCGGTATCCAGATCTCGCGGGACATCAGCTCTCCTCAGGGGTGTAGGTACCGACAGGGGTGAGCAGGACGCGCCGGCCGTCATGCAGATAAACCGGGATGCGGCCGGGAGATGCGCCACTGCGCACCAGGTAGCCCGCGGCCCTCGCGGCGGTCGGATTGCCGTGGACCAGGCCGTGACAGCCGTCGTGGTTCCCCCTGCCGCACAGCGCGAGCAGGTTGACCGGACTGTGCGCGATCTCGAGCCGAGTGCCGCCCATCCCACGAGGCCGGCGGTGGTGCAGGCTGTACAGCCGGCCCATGATCGACTGGCCGCACGACTCGCAGCGGTGCTGCGCGCGAGCCAGGACCAGGGCCCGGGTCGCATCCGAGATCCCGGCCGGTGACGAGCCGGCCGGGGGGCTGTCTCCGACGCCGAGCCACGGCGGACGGGCAGTCACTGCTGTCCCGCCGGCGGCCGGGCGGGTACGGCCAGCGGCTCGGTTGCCGGCGGGGTCCGCGGCCGGGACGGGATCACATGCCCGTGCTGCACCGTCGGGGCAACCAACTCCGGCTGGCGCTCAAGCCGGGACCTGATCGCGGCCGCAACCGCGAGGAACAGGAAGAGCAACACCGAGAACAGCAGCAACGCCGCCATGACAGCACACCCGCCCAGGCACCAGGCGGCGATCGCGAGCAGGGTGTCGACCCGCCGCTCGGCGGCGATCATCGGTCGTCACCCCGGAGCAGCTCGTCGGCCGCGGCCTCGAACGGCAGACCACGCACGCCGATCCGCTCGCGGCGGGCCGCGTCGAGTAGTTCCCGCAGGGTCCCGGCCGACACGCTGCGGCAGGACAGCTCGATCTCGCGGATGCCGAGGACCGGCACCCGGAACCCGGTCGGGGCGTCGGTCACCAGGCGCACCGCCGAGAGGCTCACGACCGCCAGCACCGGGTCATCCGGGTTCGCCAGGAACCGAGCCACGCCCCCCAGCAGGCCGTTGAAATGCGTGTCGGGCGGGAGGGACGGGCTCAGCC
>NZ_CDWWXA010000029.1:7299-41373 GCF_977971845.1 Frankia sp. CeCAU1
AGCCGGACCGGCGCCGTCACCGCGCACCGCTCGTCACTCGGTCGAACAGGTCGCGGGCGAACCGGGCGTCGCCGAGGGCGGTGTGACGGTCCTGCGGGTCCATGGTCACGCCGAGCGCCGCGGCCAGAGCTGATGACGACCACGGCAGGGTGGCCAGGTGCGCCATCGCGCCGGCGTTCACGACGGCGGCCGCGTACCGGCCGTGCAGGTAGCCGGCCACCATCGCGCCGACGTCAACGACCCGGTAGTGCCAGGCCGGGCCCTGCCCATGAGCACGCAGCCAGCGGCCTAGCATCTTGGCGTCGAACGCGGGATTGCAGCCGATCAGCACCGCGCCGGCGGTGATCCGCGCGACGGACGCGGCGGTCGTCTGCGCTGCGGACCAACGCCACCGGTCCGAGCGGGAGTCCACGCCGGCGAGGTTCGCCGCGCCGCCGTCCATCAGGTCGGCCGGCGGCTGCAGAAACCGGGTGCGCTGGTAGTAGCGGCCGATCGACAGCGCCGCCGGGTCCGCGACGGCCAACCTCGGGTGCACGGCGTACAGGTGCTCGACATCGACCAGGCCGGCGGACACGTCTCGGACGATGAGCGCGATCTCCCACGGCTCGTGCCGGTCGACGTCGAGACCGGTCGTTTCGGTGTCCACGAACACGATCCGGCCCTGCGGCGGGCCGGCCCCCTCCACTGCGGTCATACTCGGTACCTCTCGTCGGGCCGGTCAGATCCGGCCGGGTCTGCGCCGACGGTGATGCGCAGCGCCTGGGCAGTCAGCAAAGTGGGCCCGCCACCGGCGGCCGGAGGCCGACGGGGCGGGGTTGATGTGGGCGATCGGTGCGGCGCCGTCCCGGACGACGGCGACGCTGCCATTCGGATCCGGTGCCGCGCTGAGTGGCATCCACTCGGGCGGATCCCGCATGGTGAGCACCCACAGGAGTGGGGCGCCGCAGGAGCTGCAGATGCGGGGCCGCCTGGACGCGCCAGCCCGCCAAGCGGCCTCGCGGCGGCGGCGCAGCTCACGCCGCGCCGCCGCCTCCATTTCGGCGATCTCCGCCAGTGGGAGCGCGTCCTGGTCAGCCACGTACGGGGATGCCGTCCAGGGCGCAAATGCAGGATCCGGGGATAGCGGTCGTGCGACCCGGGTCATCCAGGCCGGGCTGCACGAGCCGGACAGACACCCACGTCACCGCCCGGCCGCATGGGCACGGCGCGGTGTAGCTGACCTGCTCGATGGGACGCTCCCCGGTCGGCGCGGCCAGGCGGAACCGGGATGCGAGGGATGCGGGAGACGTGGCGATCACGCCGAGACTCCGATCGCTGTAGCGAGCGCGGCGAGACCGGACTCGCGCAGACTCCACCGGCCGCCGTCGCCGCGGTGCAGCCGGCGTGCACGTCCTTGCGTGACACACCACGCTTCCACTCGCGGCTGGGCGGCGCCGAGCCGACGCGCGATCTCCGGCACGTGCACGTCGGCATCAACTCGGGCCGGAGTGGTGAGTGCCATCGCAGTCCAGACCTCCCGGTCGGCCAGCGGGCTGCAGAGGAGGGCCAGTGCGTGCCAGCTCCCCTGCTCGGTGGGGCACCACAGTCCGTCCTGCGACGGGACTGCCAGGAGGGCCCGTGCGACGAGGACGCTGAGGCGGATGAGGAGGTCGTGCCGGTCCACGCTCCCGGCTGGCGCGTCCAGCTGGCCCGCGATGGCCTCGAGGTCGGCGCCGCGCTGCTGCGCGGCGAGGATCGCCGCCCACAGCTCCCGTGTGGTGACGTCGTCGATCCGGCGCATCACGCGGCTGGCCGGAACACGACCCGGTAGACCATGCCACGGGGGGTGCGCTGCTGCGCGAGCACACCGACGGCAGCGAGCACATGCAGCCACCGGGCGACATCATCGGCCTCCGTCTGGAGGCGGTCCGCCACCAGGCGGGCGGTAAACCCGTCCGTCCCTGCCGCCGCGCGGCGGTCCTCCGCCCACAGCAGGGCACGCTGGAGCCGGCGTGCTCCGATCTTGTCCAGGTGCGTCATCGCGCCACTCCCGCCATCTCGTCGCGCTCACGTAGGGCACCCCAGCGGCGCAGCGCACCGAGCGTCACGGCCGGGCTGGTGCCGTACAGCACCCCCAGCGCGTACAGGTCGCTGCCGCGGACGGTCAGGACCTGACCGGCCCAGTCACCACGGACGGTCCGGATCCGCCGGACCCACCCGCGCAGCGGGTCCACATGCCCAGGCGCCGCAGCGAGCGCCTCCAGGTCGAACGCGAGCGGCGGCAGATCGACCACATCAGGCCGGGTGAGGATGAACGCCTGAACCGGCACCCGGTAAATCTCCGCGATCTCCTTCAAGCGGCCAACGGTTACAGCCCGTCGGGCACACTCATAGCTCGCCAGCGCGGGCCCTGTAACCCGACCACCGGACAGCTCCCGGACGCCCTCCCGGGAGAGCCCCTGCTGGACACGGACATGGCGGAGCCGCTCACCAACAGCCACGGCAAGCTCCTGCTCCTGGCCCGTCATGACCGGGCCCCCACGGGTCGGCGCTGCTGAAACCAGGGCGACACCGGGCCCGGGGAGACGGACACCGCGATGTCCGGCCGGGCCGGCGGATCCGGGACCAGCTGGCACAGAAGACGGCCCACCTCCACCATCTGCCGGCCCAGGCCGGCGACGTCGACGGGCAGTGTCGCGACAGCGGAGACAAGGTCCCGCCAGAGATGGGGCCGCATCCCGTCCGGTGCGTCCGGAGCGAGGTCGCGGACCATGTCGAGCTGCACCCCGACCGGCACGGCCGGCCGGGTCGCGAGGAGCAGCAGCGCACGCCGCCGGTCCTCACGTCGGTCATGTAGCGTCATTGATTAACTCCTGTTGAGTTCGGGGGCCACACAGATCCCGCTCGTCCCGCCCCCCCATCGGGGCGAGCGGGGTTTTCACTCCGCCCCGCCGGCTCCACCGAGATCGCGCGCCGCGAGGAACTCGGTCCAGGTCGTCGGCGCGGGCCCCTCCGGAGCCGGCTTCGCCGGCTGCTTCGCCGGCTTCGGTGCACGCCGCTCTCGCGCCGTCCGGACCCGGGCCAGAGACACCCGGGCCATCTGCTCGGACAGCGCTGCCTTGACCTTCGCGGCCCGGATCGTCGGATCCAGGACACCGTCCGGGTCGACCGCCCGTTCGAAGCGTGCGAGGAATGCGGCCCGGGCCGGCGCGGTCATCGCCTGCGGCGACTCCGCCTGGCGGACACGCGCATGTCCGCCGATCTGCGCGACCAGACGGCGCGTCGTCGGATCCGGGCGGGTCACTGCGGGACGCTCGCCGCGTCGACCTCCGCCGAGTCCAGGTCGGGCGCGAACGATCCGAGGCATGCCTCCAGGCGACGGAGGAGCTGGACTGAGACGCGCGTTCGGTGACCGTTCTCGACCTTCGACAGATACCCCTGGTTCATGCCGATCTTGTCGGCGAGCTCGTGCTGGAGCAGCCGCTTTGCAAGGCGTCGACGGCGTAGCTCGTCGCCGTCGATCCGCACCGTGGAACTGGCCATGTAGGCATCATGCAGGCATCTCGTGGCATAAAGCAAGGTAGATAGTGGTCAACTTTGCGCCAACGATCACTTTGGCTCGTGGTGTCTTTGAGATGCCTCGTCATGCCTGGCACCCTTCGAGGTGTGGCCACAGTGGATCTCGACGACGATGCGCGGGTGCGACTCGCGGCGGCCGTGCGTAACCGCCGTGCCGAGCTGCGGCTGACGCAACATGAGACAGCGGACCGTGGCGGCCTTTCGGATGCCACCCTGAACCGCATCGAGAACGGGAAGGCCCAATCGGTGAGCCCCGCGACGCTTGCCGGTCTCGACGTCGGCCTGTACTGGCAGGGCCGGCTGGGGGACCAGCCAGGCTCGGCCGAGATGGTCATTCTCGGCGGAAGCCCGCTGCCGGCCGACCACCCGCGAGCGGTCATCGCCGAGGTCACCGACGATCAAGGCGTCCGTCGCCAGCGCGTCGACGCCGGTCCGTCGAGGCTGCCGGACGCGATTGCGGAGCTCCACGAACGATGGGAGGCGGCGTGGACGAAGCTGAGCCGCGATCCGGATGCAGCCGAAGCGATCCTTTTACTCATTGATAGGATTTTTGGTTCACTACATCCCGAGACATGATGTCACGTTCCGGCTAAGGTCTGTTGCTGCGCTCATAGTGCTGATCCGAGTACACAAAGCGGATGTGCGCTAGCGAGTGACTTCCGCTCACCCATGTGAGTTGTTGGACTCACATACCCCCTGGAGCCGGGATGGATGACCCCTCCGCCGCTTTCGCCGCCGAACTCCGCCGCTTGCGCATAATCGCGGGTCTCACGCAGCAGGAGCTCGCGGCCCGCCTGGGCTACACATCTGGGCGAACGATGATCTCGAAGGCTGAGAACGCGAGGGAGGTCCCATCCGCGGACTTCGCCGCGGCCCTCGATCGCGAGCTCAGCGCGGGCGGCATGCTCCTCGCGCTGCGGCGAGACGCCCACGCCCACGGACTCCGTCGCCAGGCCGACGCCCTGTCGGGCATCCCTCACCCCATGGCGCCCATGGACGTTGGCTCACTCCGCGGGGGACCCTGGTCCTACCAACCAGAGGCGGAGATGGACGTGGACCCGGACCGGCGTGAATTTAACCTGTCGCTAGCAATGATCTTCTCGTCCGCCGGCGAGGCCAGTCGAGCAATGGCGACGGCGGATCCCCTCCCGCTAACTCTCGAAGACATCGAGGCCGAGGCTGAGGCCGTCCGAGACGGCATCTGCGACGTGCCGCATGACGTCCTGCTGGCTCGCGCGATGCGCGGTTGGCACAGGGCGGACAGCTATCTATATCGCCGGGTCAGTACCGATGCGCGTAAGAGCTTGCTCCTGAGCGCCGGCATGCTGGCATGCAGCTGTGCGTCCCTGGGTCGCTGGATCGGGGACGGTGATATTGCCCGGCGGATGGGGACGCTCGCCGGGCAGTACTCTGCCCAGTCGGGCGATCCGATCCTGGTCGGTCAGGTAGCTGCGCTGCGGAGCCGGATCGCGTTCGATGCGAAGCAGTTCGCCAAGGCCGCCGACATCGCCGCCGCTGCGCGGGGGATTGCGCACCCTGGTCAGCGTGCTCGGCTGTCCGCATACCAGGCCGAGGCGCTCGCCGCCGGTGGGCGCGAGCGAGAGGCCCGCGCCGCCTTGGCCGACATGCGCGCCGACTCGCCGCGTGCCACCCGCTGGACCGACGGCGACGTGATGATCTACTCGGCGGTATCGCTTGCCGAACTTGGAGATACGCGGCCCGCGGCGGACCTGGCGCAGCGGTACGCGGTAGGCGGTGATAACGACCTTCAGGGTGTTGGATGGGCGTACGTCACGGTCGGCCGCTGCTTTATCGATCAAGAGAGGCCGGATCCCGTCGCCGCGGCCGACGCGGGGATGCTCGCCCTCGGGAAAACGTCAACTATGCCGGATCTGAACGTCATAGGGCGGGCGAGCGCGTTGCACGCCACCCTTGTCCGGCGTTGGCCGGATCTTGCGCAGGTCGCCGAGCTAGGCGATGCGCTCCAAGGCGCCCGATCGGCCCTCGCTGGCATGGCGGCGAGCACCTGATGGCCCTCGAGCGAGGATCCCGCCGGACCTGGCTACCTGACAAACCGCTACCATCTGCCCTCCGACATGTACAGATCGAGGGGGATCCAAGATGAAGCGATTGGCCGTCCTGCCCGTCCTGGCGGGCGTCCTGGCCGCGTGCAGCGGGAGCGCCGACGAGGCGACGCCTGCGCCGACGTCGGTGGCCGCGAGCATCGCGCCAGCTGCGGGTAGCGGCGTGTTCAGCAGCGTGCATGACTCCGCGGCGGCCGCGGCGTTCGTCGCCGCGTTCCGAGCGCAGTTCCCCAGGCTCGCGGATGGCCGGAGTGACTCCGGGATCCGGAACGACGTCACCCATGTCTGCGTTGATGATCTACGTTCGGGCGGAGAGCAGCTCGCCCTGGCCCGCATCCCCTCGCGGTTCGAGCGTAACGGGATCACACCCGACCAGGGAACCTCGTCGGCGATCCTCACCCTGGCGAAGACGGTCTGCAACACAGTGCCGGCACAGTAGTCCAGGACAGCCCGAGACCCCCGCCTGAAGGGGATAGAAGGCGGGGACCTCGGGGGCGTGGGCGGGCCGGCCGTGTTTCGGCGTGCCCGGGGTCAGACTGGGCCCTGGCGGCGCTCCTCCGGCGTGCCGGGCAGTGGCGGCGGCTCGGAGCCCGGCCCATATCCGGGCGCCCAGACGTCTTGGTAATGCGGACAGCGTCGTGGCGCCGGCTGGAGACCCAAGCCCTTCAGGGTCACTTCCTGGTTGCCCTTCCGCGCGTTCGCCCGTGCGGCGGCATTGGCCCGCCGGCACTTGTTGCAGCTTACGAACAGCGCATGGACCTCCGGCGGCGGACCGGCCGGCTCCGTCTCCTCCCGTTCGGGCTCGTCGGCGGTCATCTCTTGGGGGTCTTTCCCGAGCCGCCGCAGGTGGGACATTTCTGGGTGTGATCGCCCGCGAATGTGCCATCTTCGTCGAGCTCGGCCTGCGGACGCCCAACCGACCCGCTCCCGTTACATGTCGTGCACGTCATCGTTCCTCGGTCCACGGACTCGGCCGGGTCGAAGCTCATCGATTTTCCGCCGCGCTTCTGCCCGCTGCGCCCGGTACTGGACCCGCCGTCGGTATTACCACGTTTGTCCTTGTGCTTCGGCTTCTGCACCATGCTGCCTCCCGTCCCTCCGTTTGCATTGCTGCTAGATCGTGCTGGCGAACCGGCCGGCCTTGATGGTCTCGTGGAGCGTCGCCCACTGGGCCCAGCTCAGCCGGAGCAACCCGCCACCGGCGCGCAAGATCACCCCGCCGTCGGAAAATGCCAGCTCGACGGGGGTCTCCCCCGCGTCGGCGGCGCGAGGCCAGGTGGCGCCGAGGAGGATGCCGTCGGCGGGCGTGCTCGTCATCGTCTGCTCCTGGGTCTGGTCAGGCGCGGGTCGGGTTTCGCGAGGGTGGCGGGCAGGACCAGGTGGCCGCCGCCAGGGTGGTGGTCGCGCGCCCAGGCCTCGGCGGCCCGGGCGGAGGCGAACAGGACGGTCATGGACTCCGGCTGGCCGCCGGGCCCGGTGTGCAGCACCCCGTACATCACCGGGGACTCCGCCGTCGCACGTGGCGTGTCGTCCGCGTTGATCTTTGTTGCCATAGCGCGCCTGGTTACCGACTGTTCCATGGTCGCCCCCATCTGCAACGTGGTGAGCCCATAAGACCTCGCCGGCCGTGGGCCATCAAGGGCGTGACCCCTCGTCACTCACATGTGAGAAATCCAGCTCACATGTGCAATGGATCAATCACCATTTCCGATAGCTAATTGGCCTTTGTATACGTAACGTCACCAATTGGACAACGCGCAAACATGCCGCGTGCACGATAGGTGCGCGGTCGTGGTCGTACCGTTAGATTCCCCCCTCAAAATCAATGAGGGGGAAACATGCAGGTAGAGGCCAGCACGGACTCCACTGCGGTTGTGGAGCGCGACGGCGATCTCGTATTGATGGTGGCTGGCCCTATGGCGGAGGCAGATCTCCGCGCGCTACGCGCCGTGCTCGCACCAGTCGCCGGTCGCATCGTCCGGCGCGTCATCCGGCCCGCCGGCCAGCACGCCGACGGACTCTGATGATCAGCGGGGCACCGTAGTGCGCCATGGCCTGCTACAGGGCAGGTGGACAGTCCACCCCGCGCATGCAGGAGCACGCTCGTACCGTCCCTCGCGTGCCACCCCGACCCCGTGACGAGATCATCACAATCGGGGATCTGGAAGACGCCGTGGATATCGACCAGTTGCGCGATCTCCTCGGGCCGACGACCCGGCACGGGCAGCGCGTAGCCCGCTCCTACGCCCAGGTGATCGCGGGCAGGAAAAATTTTCCGGACCCAATCGTGGACAGACGAAATCTCCGGCTGTGGCTGCGACGTGACGTTGAGGCGTGGATGGACCGATACCGGCCGGGGTGGCGCGGCTAGGGCTGATCGGCGCCGCCCCCTGGGGCGGAGAACCGGAGAACGGTGATGTCGTCGAGTCGCGCCGCTGCGGGCACATACAGGGCGATCTTCAGGCCGAGCTCGGACGCGGTGATACCCGCGTCGACGTAGACCTCGGTCGCCCCGTCGGATGTTCGGACGCTGACGCCAGGCCACGCCGCGTGGACCTCGCCGGCGGCGCCCGGGGATGATGGAGTCATCGCGGGTTCCCTCCCTACAGGGTTCCTGCCTCAGCCCGTCCGGCGGTCACACGCCGGGCGGGCTTTCTCATTGTGTTCGGTCCGTGACGTTACACGCCGGGTTTCACCCTGGCGATCCCCAGGGTGCAAGTCGCCAGGGTGAGACCGTGGGCCGGCTCATCTCCATCTCCGATGTTGCGGATCTCCTCACCCCAACGTCACCCACCGGGACGGTGTCGCGGGCGCGCGCCGATCAGATCAGCCGGCGCCCCACGTTCCCCGCACCCGCCCAGGTCGGGCGTACTGGCCGACTGTGGGACGAGGACGAAGTGCTCGCATGGATCGCCGAGCATCGGCACCCTGGACGCGGCGGGGGCTGATCAGCCGGCAGGCACCACCGAAGCCCCGTCCCGCGTCAGATCCGGTCCCCGAGGGCGAGCCGCTCGTGAGCGGCCTGGGCGCGGCGGGCGCGCCAGATGCGGGCGTACACCCGGGCCATCTCCAGGTCCTCCCAGCCCATGTGATCGGCCAGTGCCTGCAGGTCTCCCCCGGCCATGAGCCAGTCGTGCGCGAGGGTGTGCCGGAACACGTGCGGGTGGATCGGCACGCCGGCTGCGCAGCCGCGGCGCACGATCACCTGGTACACCCCGTCCGCCGTCATCGGCTCCCGGTTGCGGTCGCCCAGCCAGAGCTGCGGCTCGGCCCGGTACTTGTGGGTGGCTCGGCTGCGCAGGTACCGGTTCAGGGACAGCGCGGTCTTGTTCCCAATCGCGACTATCCGCTCTTTGTCGCCCTTGCCGATCACGCGCAGGCGCCGGCGGGTGAGGTCGACGGAGTCGAGGGTGAGGCCGGCGATCTCGGACCGGCGGCCGCCGGTGTCGGCGAAGACGCGGATGAGCGCGTCGTCCCGCCGGTCGGCGAACGCCCGGCCCTTGCAGGTGGCGACGAGGGCGGCGAGCTGGTCGAGCTCGAGTGTGGGCACGAGCCTGGTGCCGATCTTCGGCTGTTCCATCCTCGCCATGGGCGAAGCCTCGATCTCGTCCTCATCGATCAGGTACTCGAAGAACTGCTGCAGAGCCCTGTACACCTGGTTCAGGTAGGAGTCGGAGCGGCCGCCCGGGCGGCGCTCGGTGGGCTCGGTGGCGAACGTGATGAGGAACCGCTCGATGTGGGCGCGGCTGATCTGCTCGGGTGCTTCGGGCCGGTAGAGGACCGTGGTGGTCTCCCCCGCGTCGGCGGCGCGTCGGCGGGCGGCGCGGCGTTCGGCCGAGGTCGTGGGGAGCGCGTGGCCGGCCGGCGCGGCGGGTAGGGGTGTCAGCCAGTTCACGAAATGTGTGCCGGCGTCGGCATACAGCTGGCGTGTCTTCGGGGCACGCCCCTTGGCCTCAAGGGCCTGATCCCAGCCGGTCAGCAGCAGCCGCCAGAGGGCCGGAACCCCATCCACAAGATCAACCATGGAAAGGCATGTTAGTACGCCCGTATACGCAGAGCTTGACCAGGCTCATGCCTGTTAGTAAGGTGCGTGCCTGGTCAGCCGTGCGAAGTGCCCCAGGCAGGAATCGGACCTGCGGCCTACCGCTTAGGAGGCGGTCGCTCTATCCACTGAGCTACTGGGGCCGGCGAGGGACACCGGGTCTGGCTCGTGCAACAGATCATACGGGGCCGCGGAGCAGCCGGCCCGAGGAGACACCGTGGATCCCGATCGGCAGGGGCATCCGCACACCGTCCACAGCCCGCCGGCACGCTCGATCTACCGCAACGACCGATTATTACCGAAGGCTAATGACCGCCATCGAGGACCGTGGCCGCCCGGCACTGTGTACCGGCGCAGCGCGATCAGCCGAACTGCTCGGCCATCTCGACGAGTTCCTTGCATTTCGGACAGATCGGGAAACGCGAGGGGTCCCGCACCGGTTCGAACTTGTAGCCGCACAACGCCGTAACCCGGCCACCCTCGATGGACGCGCGAACGATCTCCTCACGACGAGCGTAGTGAGAGTGATCGTCACCTTCGTCCGTCTGGGTGTTCGATGTCTCGGGCGCGATCTGAGTCGTGCTCATGGCGTCGAGTCTAGTGCCGCGGGCGCCGATGCCGGCCCTGGGTGCAAGCCCGCGCGCGGGACGGGTGCCGCACGAGGACACGCCGCCGGACCGAGGCCATACCCGCCGGACCGAGGCCATGGAACACGTCGTGGAACACGTCGTGGAACACCGACCCCGGTCCGGGGGAAGGGGCCGACGGGACATCGAAACCGGCCAGCCGGCATGGTCTTCGGGGGGCAGATGGCTCTTGTGAGTCCCAGGCTGAGCGTACCCTGGAGAGGACGAAGGAGACCGGTGACTGGATTGATCGACAGTACCGAGATGTACCTCCGAACCCTGTACGAGCTGAGGGAGGAGGGCATCCCCCCGCTGCGCGCGCGTCTGGTGGAGCGCCTGCATGTCAGCGCGCCGGCCGCGAGCGAGTCGACGGCTCGTCTGGCCAACGAGGGGCTGGTGTGCCTCGCCGACGACCGGACCGTGCAGTTCACGGAGAAGGGCCTGCTGCGGGCCACCGCCGTCATGCGCAAGCACCGCTTGGCCGAGCTGCTGCTCACGAAGGTCATCGGGTTGGACTGGGCGCTGGTACACAACGAGGCCTGTCGGTGGGAGCATGTAATCTCCGACGAGGTCGAGGCGCGCCTCACCGTCCTGCTCGGCGATCCGAAGCGCTGCCCGTTCGGTAACGAGATCCCGCCTTCCCAGCAGCACCCCACCACGGCACGGCCGGCTTCCGCCCCGGTGAGCCTACTGGCGTCGGCCGACCTCGCCTCGTCCGGCGGTGGCAGGCCGGTCACGGTGAGCTGGATCTCCGAGCGGTTGCAGACGGACGAAAGCATCATGCGCCGGCTTCAGGACGCCGCGATCGTCCCCGGTGCGCAGATCACGCCGGGCTCCCGCGGCAACCTGATCCACATCGTCGCTCCCAACGGCCAGACCGACGCGGAGATCAGCCGTAGCACCGCGGCTCTCGTTTACGTCGACCGCTGAGTCGACCACTGAGTCGTCGCCGTCGCCGTCCTGATCGCTTCCGCCAGCGGCCGATGGTGTCACGCTCCCGGCCGCACACCCCCCCGGAAGCTCGACCACCAGATCTTCTCCACCTTGACCACCTCCCCGGTCCGCGGAGCATGGATCATCTTCCCGCCCCCGATGTAGATCCCGACATGATCAAGATCGGCATGGAAGAAGACGAGATCGCCGGGAATGAGGCCCGCACGGTTCACGCGGCGCCCCTCATTCCATTGTGATCCGGTGTAGTGGCTCAGCGACACCCCGGCCTTCCCCCAGACCCACTGCGTCAGGCCGGAGCAGTCGAAGGACTTCGGCCCCGCCGCGGCCCACACGTAGGGCTTGCCCAGCTGGGCGTATGCCTCCTGCACCGCGCGCGACGCGCCACCGCCGCCCGTCGGCGGGATGGGTGCCGGGGTAGTCGGGGCCGGGGTAGTCGGGGCCGCTGCGAACGCCCGGCCCGCGGCTGCGACCGCGGCCGACTCCTTCCGATAACGGACCCGTTCGGCCGCGGCCTTCCTGGCCGCCGATGCCGCGGCGGCGGCCGCCGCCGCCCTGCGGGCCCGCGCGGCGGCGGCCTGGCGTTCCCTGGCCTGCCGCTCCAGCAATGCGTAGCGGGATTCGAGCCGCTGCAGCAGGCTGCGCTGCTCGGCGGCGGACGCCTCGATGGACCGCTTCCGTGCGGCGAGCCGCATGACGATCTTCCTCTTGCCCGCAAGTGCCACGTCAGCGCTCCGGCGTGCCTCGGTGAGATCCCGACGCGCGAGCCGCAGGCCGGTGTCCGCCACGCGTTGCCGGCGGGCCAGCGCATCGACCGCACCGGCCCGGTCGAGTACCTGTCGGGGATCGCCAGTCAGCAGCAACGACAGTTGCCCGAATCCCCCGGCCCGATTCGCCGACACCGCCAACCCCCGGTGTTTGTCCGAGGCCTGCCGTACAGCATCGTCAGCGCGGTCGACCCGCCCGGCCGCGGCTGCCGCGGCCCGCTCGGCCTCGGCCAGCCGAATACGTTCGGCGTTGAACACCTCAGTGGCAATCGCCGTCTGACGAGTGGATTCGTCCAGCCGTACCCGGGTACCGTTGATCTCCGCCTGCAGGCTCTGCAGGCTCTCCGGGGCCGGCCCGGAGGCCGGAGTCGTCGGCGCCGCCCAGGCGGATCCGGCAAATCCCCAGACAACCGGAGGTCCGGCGACGAGAATGCCGACCAGTCCGAGAACAATGGGCGCTCCGGCTTTCGGACGCCATCCGGTCGGATCGTTCCCGGTCGGCTGGGGATCGTCGGTCGGGCCGGCGGCGGGAGTCTGCCTTGCGGCGTGTTTCGAAGTTCGCCGGCCGAACCCGGATGGCGGGACATCACGGGGACGGCGGGGCCCGGGGCGCGGTTCGCCGGCGCTATGCCAGCCCTCCGTGGGGACACTGCTCACACCGCCGGACGGTAACTCTATGCAGTTATACAGTCACGGAAGCACGCCGTGACGAGCGGAGAGTCTCCAAGCACCCACCGCCAGCCGATGAGATCGGGTCACAGGCCACCCAATTTAGCGATTTCACATGCCAGAAACAGCTAAGACACAGGTCGGGAACAGATCTTGCCGACTCTTCGGACCCGAGGATCCGGGACGAGCGCAGCGTGGCCGGGGACCGGGTGAGCGCAGTCCGCGCATCGCGCGGGGAATGACAGGAGAGACATGGACAAATTGAATTCGGGCGATACCGCGTGGATGCTCATCAGTTCCGCGATCGTGCTGTTCATGACGCCCGGACTGGCGTTCTTCTACGGTGGCATGGTCCGAGCGAAGAACGTGCTCGGAATGATCATGCAGAACTTCTTCTGCATCGGGATCGTCACGCTGATCTGGTCGGTCATCGGGTTCAGCGTCGCGTTCGGCGAGGGTAACGGCTTCTGGGGCGGATTCGACTTCTTCGCTCTCCAGGACCTCTCCGGCAGCGACGGCGCGATCCCGTACGTCGTGTTCGTCGCCTTCCAGCTGATGTTCGCGATCATCACGCCCGCCCTCATCACCGGCGCGATCGCCGATCGCATGAAGTTCAGCGCCTTCGCGATCTTCATCCCGCTCTGGTCGCTGCTGGTCTACTCGCCGATCGCACACTGGGTGTGGGCGAGCAAGGGCTGGTTGTTCGAGCGCGGCGCGATGGACTTCGCGGGCGGCACGGTCGTCCACGCCAACGCCGGTATCGCGGCGATCGTGCTGGCGCTGGTCCTCGGCAAGCGGGCCGGTTGGCCGACCGGCGACTTCCGCCCCCACAACGTCCCGTTCGTTCTCCTGGGCACCGGCATCCTGTGGGTCGGATGGTTCGGGTTCAACGCGGGTTCCGCGCTGGGCGCCAACAAGGTCGCCGGATACGCCCTGCTCAACACCCAGATCGCGACCGGCGTCGCGATCCTCGGATGGCTCGCGGTCGAGCAGCTGCGCGACGGCAAGGCGACCACCCTGGGAGCCGCGTCCGGCGCGGTCGCGGGTCTGGTGGCCATCACCCCGGCCTGTGGTTTCGTCTCTCCGATGGGTTCGATCGCCGTCGGCGGCATCGCCGGCGTCGTCTGCGCCCTGGCCACCTCGATCAAGGGCAAGGTCGGCATCGACGACTCGCTCGACGTCGGTGCGGTCCACCTGGTCGGCGGTGTGCTCGGAGCCCTGCTGACCGGCCTCTTCGCCAGCGTCGACACGAACGAGGCCGGCAAGGACGGTGTCTTCTACGGCGGCCCGTGGAGCGTCTTCGGGGAGCAGGCACTCGCCGTCGGCGCGACGCTGGGCTACTCGGCCGTCGTGACGGCGATCATCGCTCTCGCCCTGAAGTACACCATCGGTCTCCGGCTGAACGCCGACGACGAGATCGCCGGCATGGACGAGGCGTTGCACGGGGAGACGGCGTACCGCTTCACGTCCATCGGCGGTAGCGGCTCGCTGTCCACGAGCAGCATCAGCCCCGTCAAGGTGCCCGAGGAGGCCCAGGCATGACCAAGCTCGTCACCGCCGTCATCAAGCCGTTCAAGGTCGACGACGTGAAGGCGGCGCTCGAGACCCTGGGCGTGCACGGACTGACGATCTCCGAGGTCCAGGGCTACGGCCGGCAGAAGGGCCACACCGAGGTCTACCGCGGCGCCGAGTACAAGGTCGACTTCGTGCCAAAGATCAAGATCGAGGTGGTCGTCGCGGACGGGGCGGTCGACGATCTGGTCGCGGCGATCACGTCGTCGGCGCAGACCGGCAAGATCGGCGACGGCAAGATCTGGGTCGTTCCGGTCGAGTCGGTGGTACGGGTCCGTACCGGCGAGCGGGGGGCGGACGCGCTGTAGTAGTGCCGGGCGTGGCAACGCCACCGCGGCACGGCTCCATCGCACCACCCGACTCCATCCATCACTTCCATCCATCACTGTTACCACGCACCCCCGGCACCACGCACCCCCGGCACCACGCACCACCCGCGACACCGCACGACCTGGTACCACCCGAGACCACAGTTGCGCTGGTGCGCGTTTCTGTGTCCTCGGCTCGGCGCTCCACTGGCCGTGATCGATCCGGACCCGAGATCGATCACGGCCAGACGGCCGAACGGAGGAGGACAGCCATGACGGACCGCCTGGAGATCCTCAAGGGCCGCTCCGAGCACCTGCCCACGGCGACCGGCCCACGGCTGCGCCGCATCCTCACCGACCTCGCCGACGATGCCCTGGTCGACCTGTTCGGCGAGGTCGGACCGGGAATCGCCCTGGTGGCCGTCGGCGGCTACGGACGCGCGGAACCCGCGTTCGGCAGCGATCTCGACCTCGTCCTCGTCCACGACGGCAAACGGAACGACATCTCCGCCGTCGCCGACGCGGTCTGGTATCCGCTGTGGGATTCGGGGGTGGGCCTCGATCACAGCGTGCGCACCGTCGACGAGGCCATCATGGTAGCCGACGGTGACCTCAAGGCCGCGCTCGGCCTGCTCGACGCCCGCCACGTCGCGGGTGACGCGACGCTGGCCACGCAGCTCGCCCAGCGGGCTCGCGCCCGGTGGCGGTCCCATGCCCCGAAACGACTACCCGAGCTCGCCGAGGCCGTTGCGGAACGGGCCACCCGGCTCGGTGAGGTCGCGTTCCTGCTCGAACCCGACCTGAAGGAATCCCGCGGCGGGCTGCGTGATGTCCATGCCCTGCACGCCCTCGCGGCGGCCTGGGTCGCCGAGTCCCCCTCCGCGCGGGTGATCGCCGCCGGTCAGGTGCTGCTCGATGCCCGCGGCGAGATCCGCCGGCTGAGCCGGGGACGAGCCCACGATCGGCTCCTGCTCCAGGACTCCGAGTCGCTCGCCACCATGCTCGGCTACGCCGACGCGTTCGCGCTCGCGCACGCGGTCGCCGACGCCGGACGCGCCATCTCCTGGACCTGGGACACCACCTGGTACCGGGTCGCGGCCGGCCTGCGGTCGGTGGCGCGGTGGCGCGGTGGCAGCCGGCGGCCGGCCCGCCGCCCCCTCGGCGAAGGGGTGGTCGACCAGGACGGCGAGGTCCAGCTCGCCCGGGACGTCGATCCGGCGAAGGACCCGGTCCTGGTGCTGCGGGCCGCCGCCGCGGCCGCACGAAGCGGGCTCCCGTTGGGCCGCTACGCCGTCGACCGGCTGGCCCGGGAGGCCCCACCGATGCCCGACCCCTGGCCTGACGCCGCCCGTGACGCGCTGGTCGCGCTGCTGGCCACCGGCGACGCGGCCGTGGGGGTGCTGGAATCCCTCGACCAGGTGGGGCTGCTCGTCCGGCTCATCCCGGAGTGGGCGGCGGTGCGCAGCAGACCGCAACGCAATCCCTACCACCGCTATACCGTCGACCGACATCTGCTGGAGGCCGCGGCGCGGGCCGCCGCGCACACCCGCGAGGTGGACCGGCCGGATCTGTTGCTGCTCGGCGCCCTCCTGCACGATATCGGTAAGGGCTTCCCCGGCGACCACACCGAGGCGGGCATCGTGCAGATCGAACGGATCGGCCCGCGGCTGGGCCTGCCGCCCGAGGACGTCGACGTGCTTGTCGCCATGGTCCGCCACCACCTGCTTCTCGGCGAGGCCGCGACCAGGCGGGACATCGACGATCCCGGGACAATCGCGAGCGTCGCCGCGTCCGCCGGCAGCGTGCGGATCCTCACCCTGCTGCACCGACTGACCGAGGCCGACTCCCGGGCCACCGGTCCGACCGCGTGGAACGCCTGGAAGGCGCGGCTGATCGGTGACCTCGTCGAGCGGGCCCGGGCCGTCCTCGGCGGCGAGCGGGTCCCGTGTCCCCCAAGCCTCGACGATCGGCAGCGTGGCCTGCTCGCGCTGCCCGACGAGCACGTCGTCCAGGTCAATCCGCTGCCGGACGAGGGCATGTTCGAGATCGTGGTGGTCAACGCCGACCACGTCGGGCTGCTGGCGATCATCGCTGGTGTCCTCGCGCTGAACCGGTTGGACATCCGGCGGGCCTCGGCCCGGAGGAACGGCGGTCGGGCGCTGCTGCAGGCCGCCGTGGCGGCGCCGCACGAACGAGTACCGGAACCGGCGCGGCTGCTCGCCGACCTGCGGGCCGCGCTCGCCGGCACCCTCGACGTCGCCGGTCGGCTCGCCGTCCGGGAACGCGACTACGCCGGGGCCAGGCGGTGGACCACGCCCGGCGCACCTCAGGTGATCTTCGATGACGACCTGGGATCGATGACCGTGATCGAGGTGCGCGCCCCAGACCAGGCCGGCGTGCTGTACCGGATCGTACGGGCGCTGTCCGGGTTGCGACTCGATGTCGCCACCGCCATCGTCGCGACCCTCGGACTAGACGTGGTGGACGCCTTCTACGTGCGGGAGGCCGATGGTGGTCCGGTGGCGGACGGCGGACGGCGCCGTGAGATCGCGGACGCGATCCTCGCGGCCCTGGGACCGATGGAACCCATAGACCGCGCGGAACCGGCTGGCCGGACCACACAGACGTGATCCAGCCCGCCGGGATCCGCTCGGACCGAGCGTCAGCACCGTCGTGGGAGACGCTATGATGAGCAGGCACGTTGGGAGGCTTCGCCTAGTCCGGTCTATGGCGCCGCACTGCTAATGCGGTTGGGGGCATACACCCCCTCCGGGGTTCAAATCCCCGAGCCTCCGCCCTTCGCGGTCGGGCCCGTCCGTTGTGGACGGGCCTCTGACCAGGAACAATGCTTTCGGCGTCCGAAATCTCCGAGCTGACGCCATCGCCGCTGCGGACATGGTGCGGACGTCGCGTCGTGCGCGGAATTGCTGCGGCCACCGTCTCCGCCGCCTGCTGTCCCGCCGTGTGGGGTGCCAGGAGTCGGCTTGGGCCCGTGAGCTGGGGTTATGCGACAGCGTGGTGGTCGGCATGATGGTCAGCTGTGTCTGTACGCCTGGTCTATCTGATCTTCGTGCGGGTATGTGGCTGGCTGGTGCTGCTCGGTCGTTCGTCGGCGTCGAAGGACATCGAGCTGCTGGTGTTGCGGCATGAGGTCGCGGTGCTACGCCCTACCCAGCCGAGGCCGCGGTGGGACTGGGCGGATCGGGCGGTGCTCGCCGCACTGATCAGGCTTCTCCCCAAGGCGCTGGGAACGCACGGCTGGTCACCCCGGGCACCGTTCTGCGGTGGCACCGGCGTCTGGTCACACGGAAAGGGACCCACCCGCAGCGGACCGGACGGCCACCGATCAGCTCGGAGATCGCCACGCTGATCAAGCGGCTCGCGACCGAGAACACGACATGGGGCTACCAGCGGATCCAGGGCGAGCTCCTCAAACTCGGCCACCGGATGAGCGCCTCCACGATCCGCCGGATCCTGAAGACCCTCGGGCTGCCACCAGCTCCGCAACGGCGGACCGACACGACGTGGCGGCAGTTCCTGTGTACGCGGGCCTCGACAATGCTGGCGGTGGACTTCCTCCACATGGACTGCGCGCTGACGCTGCGGCGTCTGTACTGCTTCTTCGCCATCGAGGTCGGCTCCCGCTCCGTCCACATCCTCGGGGTCACCGCCCACCCCGACGGACCGTGGAGCACCCAACAAGCCCGGAACCTCCTCCTGGACCTCGGTGACCGGGCGGCCGACTTCCGGTTCCTGGTCCGTGACCGCGCCGGACAGTTCACCTCGTCGTTCGACGCGGTCCTCGCCGACGCCGGCATCACCACCGTCACGATCCCACCCCGGACCCCGCGGGCGAACGCCCACGCGGAACGGTTTGTCCGAACCGTCCGGACCGAGGTCACCGACCGGATGCCGATATTCGGGGAGCGGCACCTGCGCGTTGTCCTGGCTGAGTACGCACGGCGCTACGACGGACGACGCCCCACCGCGGCCGCGACCTTCAACCACCACGGCCCGACCACCCCGTCGCGGACCTGAGCCAGGAACGGATCAAACGCCAGCCCGTCCTCGGCGGCCTGATCAACGAATACGAACGAGCCGCCTAAAAGACCAGGCCAACGCCGGTGGCCGAGTTCTCGCACCCCGCACGCGGGCCTTCACCCCCGGCCTGAAGGCCGGAGCACCGGCCCGCACTCTGGTAGCAAGGAGTGGGAGGGCTCTGTAGCGGTCGGCGGCGACGTGTTCGAGAGTTTCTTTAGGGGCCCCCGTCACAGGTCATCTTCAACGGGGGCTGTCTGGTCTTTGTGGGCGCCGCGCATGGTGGGGAAGAGGACGACGTCGCGGAGGGTCGGGGCGCCGGTGAGCAGGGCAACGAACCGGTCGATGCCGAGCCCGAGGCCGGACATCGGGGGCATCCCGTATTCCATGGCCTCGATGAAGTCCTCTTCGAGCATCATGGTCTCGTCGTCGCCGGCCTCCCGCAGCACGGCCTGTTCCTCAAGCCGCTGCCGCTGCTCGGCGGGGTCGACGAGTTCGGAGTAAGCCTTGACGATCTCCACGCCGTTCACCACGACCTGGAACATGTCAAGCGCGGTGGGGTCGGTGTCGCTGCGCCGGGCCAGCGGGACCAGTTCCGCCGGGTGGTGCACGAGGAAGCACGGCTGGACGAGATCGGGTCGGACCGTCTTCTTGTAGAGCAGGTCTACCAGGCCGGCGTAGGACGGGGAGGTCCCGACGTCCAAGCCGAGCTCGGCCACCCGGGCACGCAGAGTGGGAAGATCGCGGACGACGGTGAGGTCGATGCCGGTGCGCCGCTCCACCTCGGCCCGGTAGTCGATCTCCGGCCAGTCTGCGCCGAAGTCGAGCTTGACACCCCCGTAGATAACCGCCCGGGTGCCGAGGACGTCGTCGAGGACCGTGAGGATCAGTTCGCGGACGAAGGCCATGTTGTCGCGGTAGTCCCAGTAGGCGGCGTACCACTCCAGCATCGTGAACTCCTGGAGGTGCGAGGAGTCCATGCCTTCGTTGCGGAAGTTGCGGCCAAGTTCGTAGACGCGGTCGTAGGCGCCGACGACGATCCGCTTGAGATAGGTCTCGGGGGAGATCCGCAGGTAGAAGTCCTCACCGAGAGCGTTGTGCCTGGTGATGAACGGGCGGGCCGCGGCACCGGACGCTGCCTCTTGCAGCATCGGGGTTTCGACTTCGAGGAAGTCGTTGTCGTCAAGGAAACGGCGAATCCGCCTGATGATGTTCGCTCTGGTCTGGAAGCGTTCCCGGGACTCGGCGTTGACAAGCAGGTCGAGGTAGCGGCGGCGGTAACGAGCCTCGACGTTGGACAGGCCCTGCCACTTGTCCGGAAGGGCACGCACGGTCCGGTTCAGCACCGTCATCTCGGAGATGGCGACGGTCCGTTCGCCGCGGCGGGTGGTGTAGAGGCTGCCGGCGATCCCGACGAAGTCGCCGATCTTCACGGCCCGGGAGCATTCCTTGACGACCTCGGCGCCCAGATCAGTCTTGGACAGGGAAACCTGCACCCGGCCGCTACGGTCCTGGAGATGCCCGAAGATCAGCCCGCCCATACGGCGCCACAGGACCACGCGGCCGGCGAGACGGACAGCCGTCCCGTCGGGAGCGGCTGCGGCATCGGCCGCGACCGCGTCGGTCCGGTAGCCGGACCGCGGCCCCGCCACCTCGGTTACCCCGGACTCCTCGATCGACATCAACACACCCTCTTGCCGCAGAAAGCACCAGCTAGCCACGAGGGTGGCGTTTCGTGAACGCTCCCGGGCGGGCCAGATGACGGATCGCCATCCTGCAGATGACTACTCCAGAGATGACTGCCCCAGCCTACCGACCCTCAGCGAACCCGCAGCCGGCGTAGCCCATCCCGACAGTAGTCGATCATGGCTTCCGCCAGATGCCGGTCCCAACGCCGGGCTAGTCGAATGGGTCGCCGGCCGCTGGCGCGGCGGCGCGTCCGTCCATGTCGTGCGCGGGGGACTGGCGCGCACGTGCGGTTGCTGCGCCGGGTACGCCCCGGCCGTCCTGCACGTCAACCGGTGTGTGCCGTGGGCGTGCGCGCCGATGCTGGCCGCCGGCCTGACGGCCGGAGTGGCCGGTTGCGATCTGCGGGTCGTCGCCGTCGATCAGCTTCCGCTGCGGACGACTGACCTGCCGCTGCTCCTGCGGACCAGGGCGCTGTCGCGGCGGGCGGACGCCCGGGTCGCCGTGGGAGCCGGCAACGCGCGACGGGTGGAGGACTTCTACGTCCTGGGACGCGGTTCGGTGCGCAGCATCCCGAATGCTGCCCCCGGCCTCGGCGCCCCGCCACGACGGCCGGCCGGCCCGGCCCGATGGTGGTGGGTAGCCTCGGCCGGCTCGATCGGATGAAGGGCTATGACGTGCTCATCGCAGCTTTGGCCACGATGGACGGGGCGAACGTGGTTGTCGTCGGCGACGGGGCCGAGCGCCGCCAGCTGATCGAACTCGCGGCGGCCAGCGGGGTGGCCGACCGGTTCGCCCTTACCGGCTGGTCCGACGCGGCGCGCGACGCCCTGGCCGGCTTCGACGTCTTCTGCCTGCCGTCCAGGACGGAGGGCTTTCCGCTGGCGATCGTCGAGGCGATGCTACCCGGGCTGCCGGTGGTGGCGACACCGGTCGGCGGCGTCTCCGAAGCAGTGATCGACGGCGAGACCGGGCTGCTCGTGCCCGCCGTCGACCCGGCCGCCCTGGCCGCTGCGCTGTGCCGGCTGCGGGATGATCCGGTCCTGCGCCACCGGCTGGGGAAACGGGCACGCCAGGCGGCCGTGAGCACCTTCACTGACCGCCAGATGGCCCGCGCCTACCTTACGCTCTGGGAACGGTGCCGCTCGTAGCCGCGGGCCTCTCGCCTGCGGCCCGAACCGCCGCGCCCATGACCTTGAACTGACCGTGCATCTGCGGAGCATGTCGGCGAAACGCTCGCCAGCACAGGCCTGGGCGGGTTCGAGTTCTCACCATGCCGGCAGCCTCGCGCTTTCCAGCAGGCCCGAGAACTTGTCCTGGCAGCCGACCGCCAGACACTGCGCCGGACCGCGGGCTCGGCACCGTAGGCTCCGTTCAGGATGGCAGTACGCACCGTGCCGGGCTGCAAGCGCCGCCCGGACGACACACATCATGGCCGCGTTCCTGCGGGAGCACGCCGGCTGGGTGAGCACGCCGGCTGGGTGAGCACGGTGTTGCTGCCGGCTTACACGCCCGAGCTGAATCCGGCGGAGGGGTGTGGTCCCAGCTCAAGCGCACCGCCCTGGTGAACCTGGCCGCCCGCACCCTCGACGATGTCCACCAGGCGGCCAAACACGGACTGAAACGGCTGCAGTACCGGCCCGCGTTGCTGTTGGGGTTCCTCGCCGAAACCGGCCTGGGCTGGGAGGAGCTGCGGCCAACATGACTCCACGCATTGAAGCTCAGTACCTGTGAGTGATGGCTGGCGTTGCGCCACTCGCGTTATCCTGACCCGGCTGAGTAGCGATCAGGTATGGCTGATGGGGACGTTTCGGGTATGACTGACGGGGACGTTCTTGACGGCAACCGGGCAAGGCGGCGTGAGCCGCGCCGTGGTCCGGAGCCTTTCGGCTCAGGCCGGGACCAGCCGCGCGACTCAGACCGGGAGCAGGTGAGCACGGCACACGCCAGGCCGGGGTGGCCGCTTCCGCCGGTTCCTGCCGGGCACCGGTGAGAGGGGTGGGTGTGAGTGCGGCGCCGCGTGCTGCGGAAGGGGGCCATGCCCGGCGAGCCGCCGGCCGCCGGCCGCCGTCGATTCATCCGCTGAATCCTCACCCCGGCGGACCTCGATTCCGTTACTTTCCCGGTCGTCGGAATATCTCGTCGATGAATATCAGGGAGAGATCAATCACGGGTCCGGCTCCCCGACGAAACCTCCCGACGCCCGGTCCCGGGGCCTGGCTGAACTGTTGGCTGGCGGAGGAAACAGGAGGCTGGTAGGCACGTGTTCTATGATGTCCTGCTGATCATTTTTCGGAACATGGAAGGCGCCGTGGTAGTCGTGTCCTCCCGGATGCGCCACCCGGTGCGGACCGTCCGCTGGATGTTCAACGGACTGTTCCAGCCGCCCGCCGGCTGGCGACGCCTATGTCTGCTTGCCGCGGTTTCAGCATTCAGCCTGGGGATGGTCGGGCTCTGGCAGCTGTCCCGAAGCCCCGGCGCCGGCCTCAGCGCCACCGACATCGCCTACGGCAGCCTGGGGCTTTTCTTCGTCCAGCCACCAGACCTGCCCAATGATGTCGGTCTCCCGATCTCCTTTGAGATCGCCCGTTTCCTGGCGCCTGCGGCCACTGCTTATGTACTCGCGGATACGCTGGTCAAACCGATGGCCGCCCTCCAGGCCACGCTGTCCCGGGGGCACGCGGTCATCTGTGGCAGCGGACCGACGGCGCTTGCCTTCGCGGAACGCCTGCGGGCCGCGTCCCGCCAGATTGTACTGATCGATGACGTCGACAGTATCGAAATCGCGGAACACGCCCGCCGTCTTGGTCTGGTCCTGCTACGGGGAGATGCGCGTCGCGGGGATGTGCTACGGCGGGCTGGCGTGGCCCGGGCCGACCAACTGTACGTGTGTGGGACTGCGTCCGGATATAACGCCGCTGTCGTCGCGGCGGCGGAGCAGGTGTCACGCCAGCGCCACCGCCCGCTGACATGCTACGCGGAGGAGTCGGATCCTGACGTGCTCGACGCCCTGTGGACGCTTCTGCTCGGCAGGGAACACATCGGTCGTCTCACGGTCGAGTTCTTCAACACCGCCCGTCTCGGTGCAGGTCTTCTGCTCGACGACGAACGGATCGCGTTCGCGCCCCCTGGTCTGTCCGTCGTGATAGTGGGTATGGGCCCGTTCGGCCGGGAGCTGCTTCTGGAACTCGCGCGGCGCCGCAGAGAGGTAGGTGCGACGTCGCGAATGCAGGTGACCCTCATCGACAAGAATGCCAGCGGTGTACTGAGGCTGCTGCAGACCCGCTATGGCCTCGTCGAGGCGATGGTAGACACCGTCTGCCAGGATACGGGTTCCGACGAGGTCGACCTGAACGGTCTTCTGGATGGATACGCCCCGGAAGGAACCATGCAGTTGGTGTTCATCTGCTACGAGGACGAGGAACTGGCGTTACGCAAGGCTCTTGCGGTGTCCCGGCTGCCCGGACACCGCAAGGTGATCGTTCGGGTGGATCGCATGACTCCCTTCGGGCAGGCCTTCGGTAGCGGTGACGGCGCGCGACCGCTGGACATCCTCTACCGCGGCCTCACCGTTTTTCCGCTGCTGGACCGCGTCTGCGATCCCGACCAGCTACAGGATCCCCAGGTCGAACAGCTCGCCAAAGGAATACACCGAGACTACTGCCGGCGGCGGATGGAAGCCGGCGAAAGACCGGAAGAAAACCGCGCGCTCGTCGCCTGGGAAAATCTCTCGGAGGATTTTCGCAACGCCAACTACGAACAAGCCCGCGACATCCGCCGAAAACTCGACATGATCGGCTGTGGAATCGTTGCCGGCGCTGTCCGAGACGATCCTTTTTCTTTCAGTGTGACCGACGCACAGCACAACGAGGTTGAAATTCTCGCGAAGCGGGAACACGAGCGGTGGATGGTCGAGCGACAGGCCAACGGGTGGCGGTACGGACCACACCGGGACAACGATCGAAAAACTCATCCCATGCTTGTGCCGTGGGACGACCTTGATGCCCCCAGTCGCGAGAAGGACCACGAGACCATCAGGCTGATACCGATGATTCTGGCCGAGGCGGGATTCCATATTGTCCGTCGGCGCAGCTGACCTGCCGACCGTTTGACCCCGCCCTTCCTTGACCTGGATGCATTTCGTCGAGTCAATTTCTCCTTCGGCTGTCCGATGGGCGATGCCGTTCTGGGTGCCGCCCGCCGCTTTTCGAAAATACTCCACCCCGGCGACATTATCGGACGCTGGGGCGGGGACGAATTCGTCATCCTCATCGGACCCGTTACCGCGGCCGAGGCCGCGACCCTGGCCGAGCGGCTCATCTCCTCCTTGGACGAACCGCTGGACGTGCACGGTCATCGGATCAGCATGTCAGTGAGCGTCGGAGTGGCCCTGTCGGCCGGGCCGTCTCCGACCGGCCAGGCACGCTCACCCGAACCTGCGCTCGGTTTACCGATCCCGGCCGACGCTGCCGAGGTGGGTGACGCCATGGTGGAGCTGGCGGGTACGGAGGTGATGCGCACCCGGGCGACGGCACGCACGGTCGGGCGGGAGCATCGTCCTCGCGACTCGCCATGAATCGTCATGGTGGTTTCTGCGCCACCACGTATTTCGACCACAACACCAAGTAGAAGAACTCCCCGTCGGCCGGTCCCGCTCCCCGCTTTTCCACGCCGTATCTTCCATACATGCGCTTCACCCTCACCGTCCGCGATGCCACCCGGAATTCCAGCACGGACGTACTACTGACCGCCGCCCCGGAAACCCCACTCCGTGCGGTGGCCGGGGCGATGGCCGCCGCTGTCCGCCCGCAGCGGCGTACTCCCACACCGGCGCGGGCCGGGCCCTCGATCAACGTCTCCGGTACCGTCCGTCCACTCGACCCGGAGACGACCCTGGCCTCCTCGCCGCTGCGTGAGGGTGCGGTGGTAAGCCTTGATGCTGCGGTGTCCCGGCGGGTCCGCGGGACGGGTCTGGTCGACCTGATGATCATCGGCGGACCCGGGGCGGGCGACATTCACCACCTGCCGGCGGGTGAGTTCACCGTCGGCTCGGGACCCGGCTGCACTGTCACGCTGGGGGGTCACAGCAGCGACGAGCCCGCGCTGACCATCCGGGTCGAGGTCGGCGGTCGGTGCACCGTCACAGCCGGTCCGGGCGCGGCCGTCGTCGGCGACCATCCATCGTCGCCTGCCGGCACCATCCTGGCCGCGGTGCGGATCGCCCCGGTGACGTTGCTGCTCGTGCGGCCCGCACCGCTCACGGTGCTGACCCGCCCGTCCGTCTCCGCTCCTGGCATGCTCGACGTCAACCGTCCGCCTCGCCTGCATCCGCCGGAGCGGGAGTCCGTCTTTGTCCTGCCGGCCGCACCCGCCGAACCCCGCCGTGTTCAGGTTCCGGTGCTCACGACGGTGCTGCCGCTTGTCGCCGCCCTGGGCATGGCAGCCCTGCTGCGGACGGTCTACGTTCTGCTCTTCGCGGTGCTGGCGCCAGTGAGCCTGGCCGCCTCCGTGGTGAGCGGCCGACGGCGGGAGGGCCGGGAGTTCCGTGCGGCCATGGCCCGCTACCGGCAGGAGCGGGACGGCGTCGAGGCCGCGGCTCGTGCCGCACTTGCGGCGGAATGCGCCGAGCGTCGTCGCAGCCACCCCGATCCGGCAAGCCTCCTCGCCACCGCTCAGGGACCGACTGCGACGCTGTGGGAGCGGCGTCGTCATGACCCCGAGCACCTGCACCTGAGGTTCGGCACGGCCGACCTGCCAAGCAGGGTCCGGACCACGGACCCCTCCCCTGTCGCCGTCACGCCCCGGCAGCCCCCGGCCTGGGTCGCTCCCGATGTCCCCGCCGTCATTGCTCTGGCCGAGCGGGGAGTGCTCGGCGTCACCGGTCGGGGCATGTTGCCGCAGCTTCTCGGCAGCTGGCTCGTCATCCAGGCCGCTGTCCTGCACAGCCCTCGCGATCTCCGGATCTGTCTACTGATCGGCTCCACAGGCATCGTCGATGCCTGGCGATGGATCCGCTGGCTGCCGCACTGTCGGCCGTTGGTACAGGAGAAAGCCATTTTCGTCGGAGCCGACGAGGTCAGCCGCTCCCGCCGGATCGCCGAACTTACATCCTTGATCGAGAGTCGCCGCGCCCATCCGCCCGAGGCGCCCAGATCCGACCCCGACATCCTGGTCGTGCTGGACGGGGCCCGGATGCTGCGCTCCGTTCCCGGGATGACGACCGTGCTACGCGGCGGACCGGCGGTCGGCATCCACATCATCTGCCTGGAGGCCGACGTCCGGGACCTTCCGCCCGAATGCCGGGCCATTGTCGAACAGGACGGCGACGAGTTGTTGATGCGGCAGGATCGGTCAGCCGTGATCAGACATGTCTGCCCGGACCTTATCGGTCTCACCGGCCAGGCCGGAGCACCGGCCGTCGATGCCGCGGGACTGGCCTCCGCGGCCGGCTGGTGTGAGTCGGTCGCCAGAGCCTTGGCGCCGCTGCGCGACGCCGGTGACGACGACTCCGAGGGCCTTCCCTCCGCCGTCCGGCTCCTGGACATCCTCGGCGCCGGCCCACCCAGGCCGAAGGTGATCCAAGATTTCTGGTCATCGGTGCCGCAGCCGCCCCGGGGCGCGGCGAGCAGGGCGGTACCAGTCGGGATCGGTGAGGGTGGGAGGTTCACGATCGATCTCTCTCGCGACGGACCGCACGGGCTGGTCGCTGGCACGACCGGGGCGGGAAAGTCCGAACTGCTGCAGACGATCATTGCTGCGCACGCCGTGATGTACCGCCCGGACGAGATGATCTTCGTGCTGGTTGACTACAAGGGAGGCAGCGCGTTCGCCGAGTGCGCCGCTCTCCCCCACACCGTCGGTATGGTCACCGACCTCGATCCGCACCTGGTTCGACGCGCGCTGAGCTCGCTCAGCGCGGAGCTTCGCAGACGGGAACGGATGTTGGCCGCAGCCGGAGCGAAGGACCTCGACGCCTTTCGACGTCTGCTCCCTCATCCCATCGAGCGTCCGACGATTCCCCGCCTACTTCTGGTCGTCGACGAATTCGCCACGCTAGCCCGCGAACTACCCGAATTCGTCGCCGGATTGGTCAACCTGGCCCAACGCGGACGGTCGCTCGGGATCCATCTCCTACTGGCCACCCAACGCCCCGCGGGGGTGGTGTCACCGGAGATCCGGGCGAATACGAACCTGCGCATCGCGTTGCGGGTCACCGACGCGGCGGAGAGCGAGGACGTCGTCGGCTGCCCGGCCGCTGCTCTGATCAGCCCGGCCACTCCCGGTCGGGCGGTGGTACGCACCGGCCCGGGCATCACGACAGCCGTTCAGACCGGGTGGATCGGTGGACCGGATCCGGTCACCGGACCAGGCGGAGACGGCTCGTCCGGAATTCCTGTGCCCAGGGTCACCCCGCTACCGTGGCCGGAACCGGACGACGCTCCACGTCGGGATGCCGACACGTCCCAGGTGGTGCCGGCGCCGTCGGACGGACCGCCGTCGGAAGACGTGTCCCTGGCAGAGCCGCGCACCGACCTGGCTGCTCTGGTCTCGGCAATACGGGAGGCCTCGACGAGGCTCGGGATCTCTCCGGTACCCAGTCCGTGGCTTCCCCCGCTCCCTGAGCGGATTACCCTCGACGCCCTCGTCGGGGCGACCGCCGGCCGCACCGACCCGAGCGACCACACCGGCCCTGGCGACCACACCATCGCCGCGGATGGCTACGGCCGCCGTCCGGCGGGCTCCAACCGTCCGGCGGGCTCCAGCGGATCCCCCGGGCTCCACGCGGACGGTCTCGTTCGGCTCCCTCCCGTCGCCATCGGGCTGGCCGATCACTGTGACCGTCAGCTTCAGCTGCCCTTCACGATCGATCTGGAACACGGCGGCCACCTCATGATCGTCGGCTCGCCACGGACCGGGCGCTCGACCGTGTTGCGCACCGCTGCCGGCGCCCTCGCCACCGCCCTGCCCGTCGGCGAGCTCCATCTCTACGGACTGGACTGCGGCGGCAACGCCCTGGCACCCCTCGCGGACCTGCCGCACTCCGGTGCCGTGGTGAGCCGGGACGATCCCGAGCGGGTCGCGAGGCTCCTCGCCCGTCTGGCCAATGAGATCAGCGAACGGCAGACGATCCTCTCCCGGAAAGGCTTCATGGATCTTGCCGAGGCCCGGCGGTCGTGGCGGCCGTCCCCCGGCGATGCGGGCGACGCCATGCGCCCATCGCCGTACCTGGTGCTGCTCGTCGACCGGTTCGAAGGATTTCTGGCCGCGTTTGAGGACGTCGACGGAGGAATACTCGTCGACCAATTTCTGCGGCTGGTGCGCGAAGGTCAGGCGGCGGGCCTGCGAGTGATCATCACTACCGATCGACGAGGGTTGATCGGGCGGCTGGCGTCGCTCGTCGACGAACGACTACTCCTGCGGATGGCCGACCCTTCCGACTACGCGCTCGCCGGCCTGTCCCCGTTCGACGTGCCCGGGACGCTGCCCGCCGGACGTGGGGTCGCGGTCGGAGGTCGGTTCCCCAGCCCCGTGGAGACACAGATCGCGCTGCTCGACGCGGACCCCACAGGCCGGGCTCAGGTTGCGGCACTGCGGGCGGTGGGCTCTCGGGCGATGTCCCATGCGGGCCGATCTGTGGAGGTGCCGCGAAGGCTGCCGGAGCGCTTCGATCGTCGTCCTTTCCGGATCGACGCGCTGCCCTCCCTCGTCACATCCGAGCAGATGGAACGCGCGCCCGGGCGGTCGCGGAGATCCGTGGCGGCGGCCATGCGCCCAGAAAATCGATCTTCGCTGCACGTGCCGATCGGAATCGGAGGGGACGAGCTGGAGATCGTCGAGGTGGATCTGGATGCCGACAGTCCCGGTTTCATGATCAGCGGCCCGCCACGATCCGGGCGCAGTTGCGTTCTACTCACGCTGGCGTTGTCACTCCTTACCGAAGGTGCCCGAATCGTCGCGTTGACGCCGCGTCCGTCGCCCCTTCGTTCCCTCGCCCACCGACCCGGTGTCGTCGCCGTTCTGGACGGAACCATGAACCTCGTGGAGGAGGCGGGAAGCAACAGCACCAGCCGTCACGGCGGCCGCGGGCGGGGTGAGTCAGCCGTCACGCCGAAGACCCGTCGGACCGACACCACCCGGTCGCTGACCGACCTGCCAACCGGCCTGTCAGGGGACGAACCTCTGGTCGTCCTCGTCGACGACGCCGAACTGGTCGGTGAACGGGCCGCGGCCGAGCTGGCGGCCTTCTGGCAGGCCGCACGCGACGGCGGCGGCGTGTTGATCGTCGCCGGTACGACCGAGGAGCTGCTGGGCCAGTACCGCGGATTCCTCGTCGACGTCCGCCGCGGTGGGTACGGGCTGCTCCTGGCCCCGGGGCGGCCGGGTGACGGCGAACTGCTCGGAGTCCGGCTGTCCCGCACGATCGGCGGCCCCGCGCCTCCAGGTCGCGGGGTGCTGGTGCGCCGCGGAGCCGTCCTTCCCGTCCAGGTCGCCTGTCCCCCGACACCCAACCTGCTCACGTCCCCCTCTGCTCGAGTCCCGAAAGGAACAATGCCGTGCGAACCGTGACCACACCAGCGGCCCAACAGGCGGCCGGGCGGATGAGCCGACAGCTACCCGATCTGCAGGCGACCACGACAAATCTGATCAATCATGGCAATACGTTGGCGGACCCGCGAAACTGGGAGGGCCCGAAGGCGCAGGTTTTTCGTGCCCAGGTCTGGCCGGAGGTACAGAACGCGCTGACCGACCTGCGGACGAACCTCGCCGAGCTCGCCCGCGGCATCACCGAGATCAACCGCCGAACCGCCGCGGCCGGAAGCTGAGGGATCACCCCGGGACCGCACCCTCCCGGGACCGCACCCTCCCGGGACCACTGTCCACTGCGCCGTTCGCTCTCTTCCATGCCATCGAGGCGCTTTGCCGCCGAGACGGCCGTCCAGTTCCCCGTCACCGGAGCACACCATGACCCAGCCGTCCGATGTCACCGTCCGCAGCACGCCACAAGCCGTGACCGCCATCGCCGATCTCACCACGATCATCAACGGCACGCTGCTCACCCATTTCGACGAGCTCCGCGCCGCGGCGAAGGTACTGATCGACCCGGAGAGCTGGGACGGCCGTAGCGCGGTCGATTTCCGGACCACCGTCTGGCCGGGATACGACCGGACCCTCACCGAACTGCACACCCAGCTGGATCAGCTACGTGCGCGGCTCGCCGAGATTCAGAACGAGATCCAGAGTGCCGGATGACCAGACCACTCCGGGGTCGGTCCGGCCTCGGTGTGTGGCCAGCGCCGGTGTTCCGCGGATGCGGGAATGGACAAGGTGGTCGATCGAAGATACGCCTGCCCTGGTACGCCGCGACAGTGGACACTTTTAGAGATAACTCAACGTAAGAATAAATTTGGACATTTAGCATCAGAACGACACCAGATGCCCACCCTGAGTAAGGTATCATAGATCTTTCATCTCGAAATTTCCTCTACGCAACCACACTGGTACGATTACAGCGGGTTCGTCCTTCTGTCGCCGTCCAGGCACAGCAGCGCGAGGAGGCCGGGTGTCCACTGCACGAGATCGACGTGCGGGCATCCAGGCGGCTCGGCGCCGCTCCCGCAAGTCCCGTCGGCTCGCCCCAGTCCAGAGCCTGGAGCGCCGGCATCCACGGCGGAGACATGCCATCGACCGGATCCAGATAATGGTCACAAGAAGGTCAGGGAACTGCTGCTTCGCCCTGGAAACCGGCTTCCAGCGACCTAGCATGAGCGCCACGCAACCGGGCACGAGGCCGTGCCCGGAGTGCCCATGCGCCCGACCCTGCGCCTGATCGGGGACGTTCATGTCCACGCCGCTCCCGCCACCATCGACACCACTTCGATCCGCGCGGCCGTCCTCGCCGCCGGCATCGATGACGTCCGCCTCTCCGGCGGCGGCACCGCGGTCACGACGGCGGCTTCCGCATGCCGGCGACCCTCCCTATCGGATGGTCGATGACAGGCCCGGGAGTGTGCCGGCCCGCCAGCCGGTGCCGGTGGTCTCCGCGGAGCTGCGGTCTCGGGAACGGCTGCGCGCCGCCGGGGCCATCGCTGCGATCGCCGGTGTCGTCCTCGGCGTTCCGGTCGTACTGATCCTGGTACTGGGTCCACCGCTCCAGAGCAGGGGCGGAACCGGCGCGGTCGTCCGAGCCATCCTGTCCCTGCTCTTCTGGGCCGCCTGGCTGCACTTCACCGCCTGTCTCATCGCGGAATGCCGAGCCGAGCTGCGCGGTACCGGCCTCGCCCCGCGGATACCGCTGGGCGGCGCCCCCCAGAACCTCGCCCGCCGTCTCGTCGCCACATCCGTGTTGTTCTCCGGGACGACGGTTCTGGTCGCCCCGATGACATACGCCCGGGCCCCCGCCGTTCCGCCTGCGCCCGGCCGGATGGGGACGGCAATGCCGGTATCGACGACCTCGGCGGCCCTGGTCGCTCCGCGGCCGGCTCCGGACGACAGGGCGCCCGCGCTCACGAGGGGTGATCGGGCTCCGGTGACCACGACAACGGATCCCGGCGCCGGCGCACCGACCCAGCAGACCTGGCCGTCACGGCCGGAACCGGGGAGCGGCCCGGCTGGCCCGGCTGGCCCGGCTGGCCCGGCTGGCCCGGCTGGCCCGGCTGGCCGCATGACACCGCGTGTCCGCCACGCCGAGTTGATCAGTCCGATCGCGGATCCGAACAGCCGGCTCGTGCCCAACGGGCGCATGATGAAGCTCTACGAGGTGCGACCTGCCGAGGGACGCCACCACGACACCCTCTGGGGCATCGCGGAGCGCTTCCTCGGTGACGGTCTACGGTATCGGGAGATCTTCGACCTCAACGAGGGTCGTGCCCAGCCGGACGGCCGCACGCTGTCCAAGCCATCGCTCATCCATGCCGGCTGGGTGCTGCTGCTGCCCGCCGACGCGCAGGGCGAGGGCCTGCAGGCACTGCATGTGCCGGACTCCGTCCCGGGATGGCCTGCCGCCGAAACGGGTACCGCGCCCCCCACCCCCGGCGGCTACGACCTCACTGACCTCGACAACCACGGCCCCGGCGACCCGGGCCTCGATGATCCAGAACCCAGCTATCCCGATTTCGAAGACCCCGGGCCGGGGGACAGCGACGGTCGTCTCGGCGCCTCTCGTGCGCTGGCGGTCCTGGATGACGCGGCCGCGGTCGTCTCGGCGCAGAACACCGCGGTGGTCACCGGTGGCCCCGCTACACCCGGCCTGCTCACGTCCGACTCCTTCGGACCGTCCTCCCAGGGTCTGCTGGGGATAGCAGCCGCCAGCCTGCTCGCCGCCGGAGTCATGGTGGCGTTGTCCACACGCCGGTCGGGGCCGGCGAGCCCCCCGGAGGACGAGACAGAGCGCGCGCTGCTCCTGGCCGCCGACACGGATGCCGCCCGATTTGTCGACCGCTCACTGCGCGTTCTGTCTGCCGGCCTGACCGATCTGGGACGTCTGCTTCCCCCGGTGTACGCGGCGATCCTCACCGACGACCTGCTGATCCTGCACATGGCACCCGCGGAGGAGGAGCCTCCACCGCCCCCATGGACCGTTGGCGAGGTGCCCGGGTCCTGGCGGATCGAGCGGATGCCCGGTCTGCCCGGTGACCAGCCGGCCCAGATGATCGCCCAGATGACGGCCGGCGTGCCGGCTCCGTTCCCGGCCCTCGTCACCTTCGGCCGGGACGACGCCGGGTCACGCATTCTCGTCGACCTGGAAGGCGCTCCGGGCATCATCAGCCTGATCGGCGACCTGGACGTCGCGACGGAGGTCGCGATCGCCGTGGCGATCGAGCTGGGAACCAACGTGTGGTCGGATGATCTGCGGGTCTGTCTGGTGGGTTTCCCGGCCGGCACCGGAGCCGACCTGACGACGATCGCACCCGCTCGGGTCTGGACAGCGGACGACCTGAGCGCCGTCCTCGACGAACTCGCCGGACCACAGGACGACGCCGGTCGCACCGGCGTCGGTCGCACCGGCGTCGATCCGGCACCGGCAGACCCGCCGACGGTCACCGCGGGCGGCCGCGATCGGGTCACCGGCAATCCACGGGCGCTGGCACCCGATCTACTCATTCTCGCGGCCCCTCCCGCAGCCGCCGACGTCGCCCGGTTGACCAGGATGGCGAACGGGCGGGACGACGCCGTGGGAGTCCTCACCGTCGGCGACACCCCGGCCGCCCGCTGGCGCTTCACGGTCGAGTCGGACCGCCGCGTGTCCCTCGGCGTTCTCGGCGTCCAGGTACGGGCGCAGGCTCTGAGCATGACCGAGTACACCTCGATCACCGCGCTGTTCCATCGGGCCGATGCGGCGGGATCTCCCGCCCGGGCCTCGGGCAGCCTGCCGGACGAGAGTCTGCCGGACGACGGCCCCCCACCACCCCCCGTATCACAGCCGCCCGCCGGACCGATCTTCGCCGGACCCACCGCGACCGGGCCGGCAACTACCCGGCCCGACGAGCCGACAAGGCCACCCTCACAACGCGGCTCCATGCCCGGGGCGCTGCCCTGGACGCCGAAACTCTCAGCCCTCACCGGGCCTGCCTTCCCCCAGCCGCTCTCGACCGTCCCCGCTCCGGCAGGCCCACTCCCCGACCCCGGCTCTGCCACACCGGAGCCACGCGGAGCGGGACCGCAGGACATGCACGGTCGCGCCGCGGTCCTGCCCGGCACCGGATTCCCACCCACCATTTCCCCGCCGGACGACGATCCGACGCGACCGCCCTCGAACGGCCGCCGGCTCCCCAC